>JASJEC010000045.1 GCA_030064845.1 Kiloniellales bacterium | reverse complement strand
GGAGCAACGCGGCAGCGGGCCGATTTCGCCGGATCCCTTCGGGACGGGGCGCATTTGCGCCGGGGCGGCGTCGCGGAAGGACTTGTGGGGCCCAACCCCACGGCGCCTCCCGCTCCTGGCCCCGGCGCAAATCCGCTCCCGCCAGGAGCGCGCCGTGAATGTCAACAGGCCCTAGCTACGTCGCGGACTCACGGGTAGATGTTCGAGCAGCGCGCGGAGATCCCGCGCCGCGTCGACCAGCCGGCCGGGGGCGCCATCGGAGAAATCGAGCAGATAGTAAATCCCTTGATCCCGGCTGAAGTGGTGCAGCGGCGGTCCGCCGGGACGGTCGACAATTGCCGCCCAGCGCGCGCCCGAGGCGCCGACGCCCTGCACCACGGTGCCCGGCAGGCCCTGTCCGCGGCGCCGCGCACCTTCTTCTTCCAGCGTCTCGCAATCCTTCTTCGTGAGACCCGAGGTTGGAAATTCTAGGACGCTCAAGTCTTTTTCTCTTCGCTACTGCTTTCTTCCCTTGATAAGAGTGTAGGCGGTGATCACTTCGCGGACAAGTGCTAAATTTTTCAACGCGTTATAGGAAAAAACTCAGGTTTTGCTCAATCAGGACCGGTATCCGTCCGCTTGGTAAAGAGCCGGTTAACCTCGGCGACGGCCCGCGACAGGCCGTCGAGGCTCAGCGCCGAGCGCTCCGCCGGCACGGGATCGCCCAGCCAGACGGCCGCGCCGGCGTCTATGAACTGTCGGTGGATCCAGCCGATCTCGCGGGTCATGCGCGAGGGCCCGAGTCGGATCGCCAGGCGATTGACGTGGGCCTTGAGGTGCGCCCGGTCCCAGCGCCGGGGCAGCAGGCGCAGACGCCCGCCGCCTCCGACCCGCATGGCGTCGGGGCCCTCGCCGAGATCGAAGATATGGACCGGTTTCCCGGTGAAGCAGGCCTCGGTCAGCATGGACATGCTGTCGCCGGTCACGATGAACTGGTCGGCCAGGGCGAGGTAGCCGAAGTAGGGGTTGTCCTCGTCATCGGGGGCCCAGCGATAGAGGCTGTGCGGGCAGGTCAGCCCTTCGGCCAGGACGTCCAGGGTCGCCGCCGGCGTGCGCGCCGAGGTGCTGACCAGGAGCGAGCCGCCGAGCTCGCTAACCAGGCGCTCAGCCTGCGCCGCGAGGCGCTCGGCCGCCGCGCGGTCGAAGACGTAGGCGCCGCTGCTGCCCCCGATGAAGAGCGCGACCAGCGGTCGCGGCAGATGCGCCAGGCGGTCCCGCCATCGGGCGCCCTCCCGTTCCAGGCGCTGCCGGTTGATCCGGAACAGCGGAGTCTGGTTGTGCAGGATGTTGGGCCGCCGGGGCAGCTTGTACTGCGGCGTCGTGACGATCAGGTCGAAGCGGTCGAGCGGCGCCCAGGGCCGCCCCAGGTGGACGATGCGGACCCGCCGCTCGTCCTCCTTTCCTTCATCCGCCGCCCGGGCCTGAATCCAGCGCGCCACCGGCTCGTTGCGCCGGCCGGCGGTGATGATCAGATCCGGCCAGGGCGGGGCGAGGGCGCTGGATTTCGCCGCCTCGATCCCGGCCAGGGTCGGGCCGCAGAGCAGATTGGTGATCAGCTCGGTGCGGCGATAGGCGAAGCTCTTGACTTCGAACGGCCACCCCAGGGCTTCCGCGAGGGCCAGCACCTGGCCCTTGTCGCCGAGCTTGTGTCCGGTGAGCGCCCAGACCCTCGGAAGCGCGCCTTCGTCGACCATGAAAGAACCCGATCCCTCGTACCATGCCTTGAGCAGATCCGGGCCGCACGCGGCCAGCCGAGGAAAGACCCGTGGTGGCGGAAGACCTTTCAATGCCTTATGCCGCTTCGCGCCTCAAGACTTTCCGGCTACTGGCTTGCCCCTCGGTGACCCGGTTTGCTAAAGCATGCCGACCGCGCCCGGCGGCGTGACCGCGGCCGGACGGGCAGCACGCGGTCTCAGCAGGATATGAAGACGCTCGACTTCTACCTTCTCCGCGCCGTCTGGCGCCCCTTGGCGACGACGCTGGCGCTCGCCGTCTTCATCCTGCTGCTTGAACGCATGGTGCGCGTCCTCGATCTCGTGCTCGGTTCGCACGGGACGCTTAACATGGTGCTGCGCATCCTCGCGTCGCTCATGCCGCAGTACGCGGGCGTGGCCCTGCCGCTGGCGCTTTTCCTCGGCATTCTGCTCGGCCTGCGCCGACTGAGCCGCGACAGCGAACTGGTCAGCCTGGAAGCGGCCGGCGTCGGGCTGCACCAGATGCTGCGGCCGGTCATGGTGATGAGCCTGGTGGTGTTGGTGCTGACCACGGCGACCCTGTCCTACC
Organism: Kiloniellales bacterium; assembly: GCA_030064845.1. Lineage (NCBI taxonomy): Bacteria > Pseudomonadati > Pseudomonadota > Alphaproteobacteria > Rhodospirillales > Kiloniellales bacterium. The sequence goes on along the minus strand of JASJEC010000045.1, from coordinate 25,919 downwards.
TGCAGCCCATGGGCCGCTACGCTTACCGGGCCATGCTGTTCTCGCTCAAAAACACCTTCTTCGAGGTCGGCCTCGAGCCGGGCGTGTTTATGAGCCTCGGAGAAACCAGCTTCATGACCGAGGTCTTGTCCAAGGACAAGCAGCGCGCCGAGCGGATCTTTATCTACAACCGGGCGCTGAACGGCGACTGGTCGGCGGTGACCGCCCAGGACGGCGCCCTGTTGAACGAGGGCTTCGGCAGCCCGCGGTCGATCCTCCTGCGCGACGGCCTGCGGCTGTCCGGGCTGGGCGCGGAGTCCGAGGACGGCGGCACCGGCCCGCCCCCGCAGCGCGACAGTCCCGAGGAAATGGGCCTGGACAGCGGCTTCGAGAGCCGTTCGGGCGTGCTGGTGTTCACCGCGATCCGTTCGGTTCTCGACCGGGAGCAGCTCAGCCTGTCACAGCCCCGGGGGCAGGACGAACGGGAGCTGACGCTGCTCGAGCTCTGGCACAGCCGCGACAACCCGCCGCCCGAGGTCGATGCCGAAGACGTCGTCGCCGAGTTCCACGGCCGGCTCGTGCGCATGCTGTCGGTCCTGGTGCTGCCGATGCTGGCCATGGCCCTGGCCCACGGCCGCACCTTCCGAGGGCGGTCCATGGCGACGCCGGCCGGCGTCGTCCTGCTGATCGTCTACAACGAGGTCCTGGATTTCGGCGAGAACTTCGCCGAGTCCGGCGCCAATCCGCTGCTCAGCCTCTGGCTTCCCTTCTTGATCTTCAGCCTGGGCAGCCTGGCCTATTTCCGCAACGAGGTCGTCCGGGTCGGGCCGGGCCCCATCCTGTCGCTGCGCCTGCCGAGATGGCGCGGCGGCGGCTCGGCGTGACCAGGCGGCAGGCCGACAGGCGATGAGCATCCTCGCACGCTACCTGAACCGGCTCCTGGTGCTGCGTTTCGTCATGGTGCTGGGCGGGCTCGTCCTGGTGGTCCTCAGCCTCGACCTGATGGAGACCTCGGACAACGTGGTTCGCTCGGCGCGGGGCGAGCTCGTCGCGCCGATCCTGCGCTACGCGCTGCTGCGGCTGCCCGACCTCACGGCCAAGCTGCTTCCCGTGGCGGCGCTCCTGGCCGCGATCCTGACCCTTGTCGAGCTGTCGCGCAATCGGGAGACCTCGGCGATCTGGAGCACCGGCGTCTCGCCGCTGCGCCTCATCCTGGCGGTCCTGCCGGCCGGCTTGCTGTTCGGGTCGCTCCAGGCCGCCCTCGACAACTGGGCGGCGCCCAAAGGCCTTCAAGAGCTTTACGCCTGGGGCGTTGGACCCTATACCCGCGAGTCCTCGACCGCGGATACCCGGGCGGTCTGGCTGCGGGTCGGCGGCGACATTCTGCGCATTCCCTCGGGCGCGGCGCAGAGCGGCGACCTGAAGAACGTGATCATCTTCCGGCGCGACGCACGCGGCATGCTGGTCGACAAGCTTCTGGCGCAGGAGATGAACGGGCAGGGCGACAGCTGGCTGCTGGAGGACGTGACCCGCTGGACCACCGACGGCAAGGAGCCGACCCAGCTCGGCTCGATGGCGTGGCAGGGTGAGCTCAACCTCGAGGGCCTCGCTCTGCTCGCCGGCGAGCCCCGGGAACTGACCTTCCGGCAGCTCAAGGACCTGATCGCCCGCGATGCTTATGGCCAGCGGTCGGTCGACCTCTACGAGACCTGGCTCCACTTCCGTTTCGTTTCCGCGACGGCGCCCACCTTCATGGTGGTGCTGTCGCTGGCCATCGCGTACTGGCTGGGCGCGGCGGCCAGCATCGCGCGCCTCTTCATCTCGGCCCTGGCGCTGGGATTCGCCTTCTTCATCTTCTCCCAGACCGCGCTCGCCATGGGCAAGGTCGGTCTGCTGCCGCCCTGGCTGGCGGCCTGGGCGCCGGTGTTCTGCCTCACCTGCCTGATCGTGGTGCTCCTGCTTCGGCGCGAGCCGACGCACCAGAGCGCGCGGCCCCGCGCGGCGCCGAGCGGCTAGAGCGAAAGTCTGAGAGTCAGGTCTTGTAAGACGGGTCCTTGCGGTCGAGCATGCGGATCAGCGCCGGCCACTCCATCTCGCCCCAGGCACGATCGGCCAGAGCGACCTCGCGGTTGAGCGACTTGACCGCCTCCGCCGACATTTCGATCGGCTCGACGCCGGAACGCAGGATGTCGACCTGGGCCTTGCAGGCCATCTCCAGGTAATAGTGATAGACCAGCGCCTCGCCCGGGGTGCGGCCGCACGCCAGGAGGCCGTGGTTCTCCAGGATCATCAGCTTATTGTCGCCGAGGTCGGCGGCGAGGCGGTCGCACTCGTCCTGGTCTTCGGTCACCACGCCGTAGGGGTGGCTGGCCAGGATGCCGAGCACGATGCCAGCGTGCTGGGTGAGCGGCCGGAGGCCGCCGGGCATCGCCGAGACCGCCATGCCGGCCCGGGTGTGGCTGTGGAGGACGTAGTTGACCTCGGGCCGCGCCTTGAGCACGGCGGTGTGGATCAGATGGCCGGCCTCGTTGTAGGGGTGGTCGCCCTCGAGGACGTTGCCCTCCCAGTCGACCTTGAGCAGGCTGGAGGCGGTGATCTCGTTGAACAGCAGGCCGTAGGGATTGATGAAGTAGTGCTCCGGCTCGCCCGGCACCCGCGCGGTGATGTGGGTGTAAATCATGTCGGTCCAGCCGTAGTGCACGAAGAGCCGGTAGAGCGCCGCGAGATCGACCCGCGCCTGCCACTGGTCGGAAACCGACTCCTTGATCGCCGTGACCTTCGAGCTCATGACCGCGTCCCTATGCCGACCCGTGCCTGACGCCGGGAGTTTACAAAGCAAGCCTGAGGAATCCTAGCGTCAAGGCAATTCCAAGGCCCCTTTACCTCACGGTTAGGCCCCCTCTGCTATTCTCGGGCGATGGACCAGGATCGCTTCCAAGACTCGCTTCATGTCGTCTTCGGCGATTCCGCCGGCGGATCGCTGAAGGTATTCCGGGGACTGAGGCCCGATCGTTTTCTGATCTGTGTGGACCCAATCTCCTGCGGCCCGGCGCCGGCCACGGATAATCTCGACCTCTGGTCGTCGAGACGGGAAGCCTACCTCAATGCCCTGTTTGGAGAACTGACCCCCTCCCTGGAAGGGGAACAGGTGCTGCGGAACGTCGAGCGGCTGGGTCGGGAAAAGTCCGTCATCTTCTGGTCGGGGCTCAGCCTGGACGAACAGCTTATCCTCGCATGGCTCGTCTTCGTGTTCGACCTCAAAGGCATCGATCACGGAAAGCTCAGGGTCATCCAGTTCGAGGAGGCGCGGCCAGGCGCGCCGGCCGTTAGCATGGGAATCGTGTGCCGTGAGAGTCTTCTCGAGCGCCAGCCCGATCCGCGCTCCCTGGGCGTCGCGGAGCTCGCCGAACTGCGGCGCGCCTGGAGTGTCTTTACCAGCAGCGACCCCGCCGACCTGGTGCGCTACCTCGCCGAGCCCGGTCCCATTCCCCTGCTTCAGAACGCGCTTCGCCAGCTGGTCTATCGCTATCCGGACCGGCACTCGGGCCTCAGCATCTGGGATGAACGTCTGCTCAGACAAACGACCGAAAGGTCCCTGAAGGCAGCGCGCGTGGTGGGGCAAACCTTGGGCTACGACAGCATCGACTATGTTGGAGACCAGTATCTCTTCGAACGGCTCATCGCCCTGGGGAGCCCAGACCTCGCGTCGCCACCGGTCTCCATTGTCGGCAGCACCCGCGCCATGCGGTTCTGCGACGTTGCGATCTCTGCTTTCGGAGAGAAGGTCTTGGCCGGCGAAGCCAACCACGTCGAGGAGAACGGCATCGACGACTGGATCGGCGGCGTCCACCTGACAGGGGAGCGGCCCGTCACCTACCGCGACGGAGACACTTTGGTGCTTCCTCGATGACCGTTTCGGATCACCTGGATTTGGCTTCAGACGCCTAGAGCAGATCCGGGTTTGACGGATCTGCTCTAGGCGCGCGCAACCTGAACGCTCTGGCTGTTCTCGCCCAAAGCTCGGGCGGCCTTGTGCCCGGCATAGACCGCGGCGGCGATGGTCGCCGGGGCGTCGCAGTCGCCGATCCGCCTCAGGCTCTCGATGCCGGCGGCCCGCAGCGCGGCGGGGTCTGTCGCCAGCGCCCGGTAGAGCCCCTCGTCCGGCGTGCGGGCGGTCACCGGCACGACCGAGGCCGCCGGGCGGACCGCCCCGCGGCCTGTAAAGACGCAGGCGAGGCGGGCCTCGGCGCCGTCGAAGACCTCGAGAAAGTGGTTGGTCACGATCTCGACCCCGGCCTCGAGCAGCCGGGCGTTGGCGAAGTGGAGCTCCTCGGTGTACTGGCTCCACTGGCCAACCCGTCCCTCGGGGGTGACCAGGGTGACCGGATATCCGGCCTGTCGGAGGCCGAGCGCAAGCGCCGAACCCAGGTAGTAGTGGTCGTCGTCGTAGAGCAGGACCGGCCCGTCCGGGAGCCGCGGATCGGGCCAGCGCGCGAGGAGGTCGTCGGGTGACGCGACCTCGGGCCTCCCGGCGCCCTCGAAGGGCCGCTTCCGCCAGCGCCCGGTGCCGTCGCCGCGCCAGTTTGCGCCGGTCGCGACCAGGACGTGGTTGGCCTCGAAACCCAGGACGTCCTCGGCGGTGAGCCGGCTGTCGAGGTAGGTCGCGACGTTCGCCATCTGGCGGATCTGGCCGAGGCGCCAGTCGCGCACCCGGCCCCAGGCGGCGAGGCCGGGCAGGCGGCTCTCCCGCGTGACCCGGCCGCCCAGCTCGTCTCCGGCCTCGGCCAACGTGACCTGGTAGCCGCGCTGGCCGAGCGCCCGCGCCGCCTCGAGACCGGCCGGGCCGCCGCCGATCACCAGCACCGGGTCGGCGGTGCCGCCCGCAATCCTCTCGGGATGCCAGCCGCGGCGCCACTCCTCGCCCATGGCCGGGTTCTGGGTGCAGCGGATCGGCGCGCCCAGCGAGTTGTGGGCATAGCAGATGTTGCAGCCGATGCACTCGCGGATGTCTTCCAGACGCCCTTCTTCGATCTTCCTGGGCAGGAAGGGGTCGGCGATCGAGGGCCGGGCCGCACCGATCAGGTCGAGCACGCCGCGCGTGATCTGGCGCAGCATGGTATCGGGCGAGGTGAAGCGGCCGACGCCGACCACCGGCTTGGAGGTCAGGGTCTTGGCCGCCGCGATGGTCTCTTCCTGCGCCGCCTCTTCGACGAAGCGCGAACTGCCCATCTCGATGCTGTAGTCGTCGACCGTGAGGTCCCAGAGATCGGGCAACTCGGCGAGCAGCGCCAGCAGGTCGCGCGACTCTGCCGGTTCCAGGATCGCGCCGCCACCCTCGGCGGCGAGCGAGAAGCGGCAGGCGACGGCGCAGGCGCCGTCGACCGCTTCGCGCGTTTCCTCCAGCAGCTCGCGCACCAGGCGGGCGCGGTTCTCCAGCGAGCCGCCGTATTCGTCGCTCCGCGTGTTGCTGCGCGACGAGAGGAACTCGCTAAGAAGATAACCGTGCGCGGCGTAGACGTAGACGATGTCGAAGCCGGCCCGGCGGGCGCGCCGGGCCGCCGCGCCCTGCCAGCGGCGCAGGTCGGCGAGGTCGCTCTTGTCCATCGGCCGGCTCTGGACCGGCACGTGGGGCGCCGGCCGGCTCAGCGCGCCGAAGCCCGGTTCCCGGCTGGTCAGGTTGGCGGCCCGGCTGCCGCCGTGCCACAGCTCGACGCCGGCCAGCGCGCCCTGTTCGTGCACCGCCTCGGCCATCAGCGCCTGGGCCGCAACGTCCTCGTCGCTCCAGAGGCGGGCGTAGGGATAACCGTCGTCGTCGGACGAGGGGTGGATCGAGCAGTACTCGGTGCAGACCACGCCCCAGCCGCCCTCGGCTTTGACGCCGCGCATGGCCGCCAGCATCTCCGGCCGGCGGTAGCCCATGCCCGAGCAGTGGGGCACCTGATAGAAGCGGTTGGGCGCGGTGACCGGGCCGATCTTCACCGGCTCGAACAGGACGTCGTAGCGCGGATCACGCATGGCCGTTGCCGGCCGCCGCCATCTCCCGGTTGCGCTCGGCCATGGTGCCGGGCGCGGGCGCCTGGCGCAGGTTGAGCACGGGCAGCTCCCGGCGCAGCCGGTCGTGACAGGCCCTGACCGCGACCTCGGTGTCGGACAGCACGATGTCCTCGAAGGCGCTCGAGCGGTAGCCTTCCCAGGCCCACTTGATCAGCTGGACGTCCTCGTCGGTGGTCAGGCGGTTGATCCTCAGGCTGAGGTAGCGCGCGGCCCGGATCTCGCGCCGCTCGTCGGGCAGGCCGTAATAGCACCCGGTCAAGGTGCAGCGACGGCTGTTGACCGGGAACATCTGGTAGAAGTCGACCATCTCCGGATACAGCGAGATCACCAGGTTGGGGAAGACGCCGTAATAGATCCAGGCCCGGCGGTGGTGCGCCGGCAGCTCTTCCATCTCGGGCAGGACCTTCATGTAGTGGCGCACGCTCCACAGCTTAGCCGGCTTGTCGCCGAAGGTGCCGATGGAGCGGACGAGGCCGCTGGGCAGCACCTCGTCCTTGTAGGTATGGCCGTAGAGGTCGTTCAGGCTGGGGTGTGCGATGGGCACGTGATAGCCCTCGTTATCGACGTCGAGCGCCGCCTTCCAGTCGACATCGAGGCCGTCATACCAGCGCGGGGCCAGCGGCTTCATCTCTACGACGCGGCGCGCCGCCATCTCTTCGTCGATCGACGCCAGCATCTCGGCGACCGCAGGCCCCCCGCCCTTGAAGCGGACGAAGACCAGGCCGTGCCAGATTTCGTGCTCCAGCGGCTTGAGGCCGTGGCGCGTCTTGTCGAGGTCGCCGAAGGTGTCCGCCATGGGCAGACCGCGCAGCTTGCCGTCGAGGTCGTAGGTCCAGCCGTGGAACGGGCAGGTGATGACCCGGCCGCAGTGACCACTGGCCTCGGCGACGACCCGCGAGCCGCGGTGGCGGCAGAGGTTGTGGAACGCGCGGACGATCCCGTCGCGGCCCCGCACGACGAGCGCCCGCTCGTCGGCGACGTCGAGCGTCATGAAGTCGCCCGGCTCGGGCACCTCGTTGACGTGGCCGACGAACAGCCAGTTGCGGCGGAAGATCACCTCCTTCTCCAGCGCGGTCAGCTCTTCGCTGTCGTAGGCCCAGGTCGGCAGGCCGCCGCGTTTCTCGAGCACGGGGGACGGGGTTGCCAAGGAGTCCATGGCCGAAATCCTCTCGCTGGGTTGCAACAAGGCTAGTGTGCCAGGACTCCGCACCGCAGTCCAGAAAATTGATTGAACAGTTAGTCAATTTTCTGGTATAAAGCCATCATAAACCTGGAAAATAATCGTGACTTTAGAAGATACCGTAGATCAAACAGGCGGGGTGAGCGAGAGGCGCGCCCGCTCGCGCGCTCTGCGCCGGCGGCAGCTGATCGCCGCGACAATCGATTCGATCAACCGGAACGGCTTCGCCGAGACCACGCTCGCCTCGGTCGCCAGGATCGCTGGCGTCTCCCAGGCCAGCGTCGTGTTCCACTTCAAGACCAAGGACGCGCTGCTGGTGGCCACGCTCCGCTTCCTCTCGGAGGAATACCAGGCCGCCTGGACGGCCGCGCTGGCCGCGGCGCCGGCCGATCCGATCCGGCGGATCTGCGCCCTGGCCGCGGCCGACTTCGAGCCTGAGCTGGTCACCCGCAAGAAAATCGCCGTCTGGCAGGCCTTCTGGGCCGAGGCCAAGTCGCGGCCGACCTACATGCGGATCTGCGGCGAGCGCGACGCGGAGCGCTCCGCCGTCATGAACGCCGCCTGCGCCGAGGCGCTCCGGGACCTCGGCCGCGGCGGCGAGTCGGCCGAGGACCTCGCCGCCGCGATCGACAGCCTGAGCGACGGCCTCTGGCAGCGGCTGCTGGCGGATTACCGCAGCTTCACCCGGCGCGACGCGCTGCGCGTCGTCTTCGCTCAGCTCAAGGCGAACTTCCCCGAGCATGGGGTCGCCATCGACGCGGCGGCCGGGGCGGGCCGGGCCGGCGTCACCAAAGGGTCAAAAAGCGGGTGAGATTTCCGAGCCCTGGGCTTACGATACAGGCTGGGCGCAACGAGACCGGGACGCGAAGGTCCTGGCGAGGGGGCGAGACGCCTGAACAGGGAGAAGGAAATCGATGAGCATGCAGGCACGCTTTTTCAGATCCGTCCTCGCCGGGGCGGCGGCCCTCGCCTTGGCCGCATCCGCCGCCGCGGCCGAGGACAAGGTCCTCCACGTCTACAACTGGGTGGACTACATCGGCGAGACGACGATCGCGGACTTCGAGAAGGAGACCGGGATCAAGGTCGTCTACGACACCTACGACTCCTCCGAGACGGTCGACGCCAAGCTCATGGCCGGGCGCTCGGGCTACGACGTGGTGATCCACGCCGCGTCCTTCATTCCGCGGCTGATCAAGGCCGGCGCCTTCGAGGAGCTCGACCGCGGCAGGCTGGCCAACTACAAGAACATGGATCCCGCGATCCTCGAAGTGCTCGCGGGCTACGACGAGGGCAATGCGACCGCAGTGCCCTACATGTGGGGCACGACGGGGATTTCCTACAACGTCGACCTGGTGAAAAAGCACCTGCCCGACGCGCCGATCGGCTCCGCCGACATGATCTTCAAGCCCGAATACATGTCCAAGCTGGCCGAGTGCGGCGTCACCTTCCTCGACGACCCCTCCTCGGTCATTCCCATGGCGCTGGCCTATCTGGGGCTCGACCCGAACTCCACGAACAAGAGCGACTACAAGAAGGTTGCCGAGCTGCTCAGCGCCGTGCGCCCCTACATCCGTACCTTCGATTCCTCCAATTACCTGAACGCCCTGCCGAACGAGGAGATCTGCGTCGCCATGACCTGGTCGGGCGACTACGCGGTCGCCGCGGGCCGCGCCGAGGAAGCCGGCAAAGAGGTCAACCTGGCCTACTTCATGCCCAACGAGGGCTCTGTCGTCTGGTTCGATGTCTGGGTCGTGCCCAAGGACGCGCCGCACAAGGAGGCCGCCTACAAGTGGCTCGACTATATGATGCGGCCCGAGGTGATCGCCGGCGCGACCAACTACACTTGGTACGCCAACGCCAATACGGCGGCGAAGGAGTTCATCGAGCCGGATATCTTGGGCGACCCGGCGGTCTATCCGCCAGAGGAAGCGCAGAAGAGCATGTTCTCCAACAAGCCCCTGCCGCAGAAGGCCAACCGTACCCGGACCCGGACCTGGAGCCGGATCAAGACCGGGCAGTAACCGATGAGGGCGAGGCCGCCGGCGGGGACCGGCGGCCTCGCCGTAACGAGAGCCTACGTGGACACCCAAGATCCGCGGGGCCGAACAGGAACGAGGGGGTGGCATGGAGCAACAGCGGACGGCCGACCTCGCCGAACGTCCCTGGCTCGACCCCAGGGCCGAGCCCTTCATTCACGTTCAGGGGGTGCTGAAACGCTTCGGCGAGTTTACCGCGGTCGACAACGTCGATCTCAAGATCTACCGCGGCGAGCTCTTCTGCCTGCTCGGCGGCTCGGGCTGCGGCAAGACCACCCTGCTGCGCATGCTGGCCGGATTCGAGACGCCGACCGCGGGGCGCATCTTCATCGACGGCGATGACATGACCGGGATGCCGCCCTACGAGCGGCCGGTCAACATGATGTTCCAGTCCTACGCGCTCTTCCCCCACATGACCGTGGAGAAGAACGTCGGCTACGGATTGAAGCGCGACGGCCTGCCCCAGGCCGAGATCGCCGACCGGGTCGCCGCCATGCTCGACCTGGTGCAGCTCACGCCCTTCGCCAAGCGCCGGCCGCACCAGCTCTCCGGCGGGCAGCGCCAGCGGGTCGCGCTCGCCCGCTCGCTGGTCAAGCAGCCCAAGGTGCTGCTGCTCGACGAGCCGCTCGGCGCGCTCGACAAGAAGCTGCGCGAGCAGACCCAGTTCGAGCTGATGGCGATCCAGGAGCGGCTCGGCGTCACCTTCGTGGTGGTGACCCACGACCAGGAAGAGGCCATGACCCTCTCGACCCGGATCGCCGTCATGGACCGGGGCAAGATCGTCCAGACTGGGACGCCGACCGACGTCTACGAGTTCCCCGAGACCCGATTCACCGCCGACTTCATCGGCTCGATCAACCTCTTCGAGGGCGTCGTCACCGAGGCGGACGACCGGCAACTCGTGGTCAGGAGTGACGACCTCGGCTGCGAGTTCCTGGTCGACCGCAACGAGGGTTATCGCGTGAGCGAGCCGGTTTGCGTCGCGGTGCGGCCCGAGAAGATCCGCATCGAGAACGCAAGCAAGGCCGAGGCGGGGCGCAACGCCGTCAAGGGCGTGGTCCAGGACATGGGCTATCTCGGCAACCAGTCGATCTTCCGGGTGCGCACCGAGAGCGGCCACTTCATCAAGGTCATGCACCAGAACACGGTGCGCGCCGCCGAGGACGACCGGAGCGTCGATTGGGACGACGAGGTTCTGCTGTCGTGGCAGCCCGCGAGCCTGGTGGTGCTGACCCAATGACGGCGCTGCAGGAAGAGCTTGCGGCCACCGGCGAAAGGCAGGCTTCCGACACAAGCAAGCGGCTGCTGCGCTGGCTCGACCGCCGGCTGCTGGCCGGCTGGCAGCGCCTCGTCATCCTGGTTCCCTATCTCTGGCTGCTGCTGTTCTTCCTGATTCCCTTCGCGATCGTCCTGAAGATCAGCCTGGCCGGCTACGCCGAGGCCATGCCGCCCTTCACGCCGCTCCTCACCTGGGCCGACGACGGCGTGCTCCAGCTCCAGCTGGTGTTCGAGAATTTCGGTTACCTCTTCGAGGACGACCTCTACTGGAAGACCTACCTGAACTCGATCAAGCTGGCCGGGATCTCGACTCTGCTCTGCCTGCTGGTCGGCTATCCCATGGCCTACTACATCGCGAAGCAGGAAGGCGCCTACCGCAACGTTCTGTTGCTGCTGATAATCCTGCCGTTCTGGACGTCGTTCCTGCTGAGGATCTACGCCTGGATCGGCATCCTCAACAACCGCGGCTACATCAACGAGCTGCTGATCTGGCTCGGCGTGATCGACCAGCCGATCATCATGATGCAGACCGAATTCGCGATCTACATCGGCATCGTCTATTCCTACCTGCCCTTCATGATCCTGCCGCTCTACGCCAACCTGGAGAAGCTCGACCACAGCCTGCTCGAGGCAGCCGCCGACCTGGGCGCCCGGCCGGTCACCACCTTCGCGACCGTCACCCTGCCGCTCTCCATGCCCGGGATCATCGCCGGCTCCATGCTGGTCTTCATTCCCGCCACCGGCGAGTACGTCATCCCGCAGCTGCTCGGCGGGCCGGACTCCCTGATGATCGGGCGGGTCATGTTCGACGAGTTCTTCATCAACCGCGACTGGCCGGTCGCCTCGGCCGTGGCCACGGCCCTGCTGATCGTCCTGGTGCTGCCGATCATGGTCTACCAGCACTACCAGGTGAAGGAGGCCGGCAAATGAGGCGGAACCGCAGCGAGACCTTCCTGTTGACGGTGACCTGCTTCGCCTTCGCCTTCCTCTACGTGCCGATCCTGCTGCTGATCTTCTATTCCTTCAACGATTCCCGCCTGGTGACGGTCTGGGGCGGCTTCTCCACCAAGTGGTACTTCTCGCTGTGGGAGAACGACCTGATCATCGCGGCGATCCTGCTCAGCCTCCGGATCGCCGTGGTCTCGGCCAGCATCGCCGTGATCATGGGCACGCTGGCCGGAATCGCCCTCAGCCGTTTCGGGCGCTTCCGCGGCCGCATGATGATGACCGGCATGGTGACCGCGCCCCTGGTCATGCCCGAGGTGATCACCGGCCTCTCCCTGCTGCTGCTGTTCATCTCGCTCGAGGCCATGATCGGCTGGCCCGAGGGCCGCGGCGTCACCACGATCACCATCGCCCACATCACCTTCTCAATGGCCTACGTCGCGGTGATCGTGCAGTCGCGCCTCTCGGGCATGGACGAATCGCTCGAGGAGGCGGCCATGGACCTGGGTGCCAAGCCGCCGCGGGTCATGTTCGACATCACCATCCCGCTGCTGGCGCCGGCGATGGTCTCGGGCTGGCTGCTCGCCTTCACCCTCTCGCTCGACGACCTGGTGATCGCCAGCTTCGTCTCGGGCCCCGGCTCCAGCACCCTTCCCATGGTGATCTATTCCAAGGTGAAGCTGGGTGTGACGCCCGACATCAACGCGCTCGCCACGATCATCATCGTCACCGTGACCCTGGGCGTGATCGGCGCCGGCATCCTGATCAACAGCCACGACAAGCGCCGCAAGCGCGAGGAGCAGATGGCCTACGCCACGGCCCTCGAAGAGGGGACTTGAGCGCGCCTGAATCCCGGCCGCAGCGACGTTGACGATCTGGTAACGCTACACCTGACATAAGACCCTGATCCTCGACGGTCCCCGGAGGGGAGTCGCCGGAACCCCTTACGAGAAGGACAGGATGCTCTTCGAGGCGCGCAGGTTGCTAAGCTTGGCCGCCGTCGCGGCTCTGTCGGCGGGCCTCCTGGCCGGTGGGCCGGCGTCGAGGGCCTCGGCCCAGCTGGGCGCAGAGGTCGAGATTGCCGTCGACCAGATCGCCTTCTATGCCGACATGGTGGTCAACTTCGACGCCATGGAGGTGCGCATCGCCGATCCTGACGGCACCCTCGTCGTCGACGTCCGCTCGCTGGGTGACCCGGTCACCTGGGGTCCCTCGGCGCTCGACCTCGACGGTCTCTACCGCTACGAGGTCGCGGTGATCTCGATCGATCCCTCGGTCGCGGGAGCCGATGCGGCGGAGGCCCGCAAGTTCGTGGTCAGGCGGAAAGGCACTTTCGAGGTGATCGACGGCGCCATCGCCGTGGACATCGAGGCGGACTCGTTGCGCTAGAGCAGATCCGGGTTCGAAGAAATCGCGGGAGCGATCCATCAGACCCGGTGAATCTGCTCTAAACCGATGATTTAGACCGAAGAGACCGCCGCTCCCTCCGCATTGAGAGGCACGCCGCCGGCGGCCAGCAACTCGCGCAGGGCGACGATCGCCGGAAAGATCTCCTGGTTCCAGTCCGCGCCTTGGGCGTCGTGGGCCTGCTGCTCCAGCTCCACGATCCACTTGTCTTCCTTGAAGATGCCTTCGGTGAACCATGTGATGAAGGGCCACAGCAGGTGGATCAGGCCGGGGATCGGCGGCTTCTGCACCATGATCATGCCGAAGGTGTGGTTGACCCGCTGCACCTTGTCGACCGGGATGTAGACGTTCCACAGGTCGAGCGCCGGCTCGTCGCTGCCCGCGGTCCAGAACTTCAGGCTCTGATAGGGATACTCGGTGCGAATCGTCATCAGGTCGCGGCGCTTGCGCGCTTCTTCGCCGTGCCGCTTGTGGGTGATGAACCACTCGCCCAGGGACTGCTTGCCGCTGACCCGGTCGAAGCTGTAGTCGGCCTCGACCCAGTTCGCGCCGCTGCGCTTGTCCAGGTAGATCGTCTTGATCCCGCCCATCAGGCGCCGGTGCAGGAACTGATGGTTCATGTCCATCAGGTTTTCGTGCATGAAGGAGTAGTGGCAGTCGACCCGGCGATCGAGGTAGCGCGTCTTGTACTTGGGATCGCTCCAGGTCGGGATCTCGGGGAAGGCGGTGCTTTCGGCCTTCGCCTGATCGCCCGGGAACACGAAAATCAGACCGTAGGCCTCGCGGCAGGGATAGCTGCGCACGCCGTTGGGCTTGGAGCGGCACTTGCCGAGATAGGGCACGCTGATGCAGCGCCCCGCGGCGTTGTAGGTCCAGCCGTGGTAGCCGCAGCGAACCCCCTCGTCGCAGACAACGCCGTTGTGCAGGGGCACCTGCCGGTGGGCGCAACGGTCCTCGAGCGCGAAGCAGACGCCGTCCTTGCCGCGGACCAGCAGGATCGGCTCGCCGGCGAAGTGGACGCCGAGCATCTTGCCGGGCTTGAGATGCTGCGCGCGGGCGACGGGATACCAGAAATCAGGATGGAGACCGGTCCGCCTGAGGTCGACGACGGGCGCATCGCCCGCCTCGACGCGCGGCGCGCGCTCGAACATAACTGACATGCCTGCGTGGCCCTCTTGGTTGCGATTTTTCGTTTAAGGAGCCCGCTCGCCGAGAACCGACCGCAGGAACGCCCCCCCCTCTCTCTCGTTACGAGAGAACTAGCACGCGCGGTCAGTTGTTGGAAGCCGAGCGCAGAGCAACCAACGGGATAGAGCCGGCTTGCCCCGAATTTGACCCGGGCTCACAGCCGGCGGGCGACGATGCGAAGCCCGCCGAGGCGACCGCCGCTGAACAGCTCGGCGACCGCCGTATAGAAATCGTCGAGGCCGGCAACGGTCTCCGCGCCGTGGAGCTGGGTCTGCCGGTCGCGGTCGGCGCGGAAGGCCCTGAGCCGCTCGAGCACGAAGCGGGCCCAGCTGTCGGTCATGTCCACCATGTCGATCGCCAGGAAGCCGGCGCGGTGCAGCTGATCGATGTACTCACGCCAGGTCGGCAGGTAGCTGCAGTAGACCTTGTCCGAGAGCACCCGCCATTCCGCCTCGGTCAGCAGTTCGCGCTGGTAGTAGTCCTCGATGAAGAGCGCGCCGCGCGGGCGCAGCGCCTCGCGGCAGCGGGTCAGGAGCGGCCGGCGCTTGGCGATATGCAGGAACACCAGGAAGGCCGTGATGGCGTCGTAGCCGCCGATCTCCAGCCCGTGGCTCAGGACGTCGCCGCAGAGGTGCTCGATCCGCTCGTCGAGGCCGCAGCGCCGGGTCAGCTCGGCGCCGGTCGCGCTTAAGTCGGGCTGCAGCTCGAGCGCGGTCACCCGGCAGCCCGCCAGCGACGCCATGGTGCGGGCCGGGCCACCGATGCCGGCCCCGACCTCGAGTACGCGCGACTCCGGCCCGAGATCGAGTAGCCCGATCGCCTGCTTGACCGCCTCGACGCCGTGATAGTGGTACTGGTCGAAGCGGCTCAGCAGGTCCGCGCTTAAGGGGTCGTCCGGGCCGTGGCCCAGCGCCGCCAGCTCGGCGTGGATACGCTCGACCTTGCGGTAGAGGCCCATGGCCTTGATCGCCGCGGTCTCGGCCGCGTCCTTGGAGGTGCAGGGTTTGCCCGGGGTCATGCGCCACGCTCCCGCTCGGTGAGAATACGGTCGAACTCCTCCAACTGGGCGAAAGCGCGGCCGTAGACGCTGTCGGAGGGATAGCGGCCCTCGGCGTCGGCCTCGCCCGCCGGCACGCCGGTGAACAGCTCGATCGCCTGCTCCACGGTTTCGACGCTCCAGACCTGAAAACGGCCCTCGGCGACCGCCTCGGCGATCTCGTCGGGCAGCACGAGGTTGACCTCGTTGGCCGCCGGCACGACGACCCCCTGGGTTCCGGACAGGCCACCCGACTCGACGCAGGCCCGGAAGAAGCCCGCCACCTTGTGCCGCACGCCGCCGACCGCCTGGGACTGGCCGCGCTGATTGACCGAGCCGGTGATCGCCAGGTCCTGGCGCAGCGGTATCGCCGCGAGGTCGGAGAGCACGGCGAGCAGCTCCGCCATCGAGGCGGAGTCGCCCTCGACCCCGCCGTAGCTCTGCTCGAAGGTGATCGAGCAGTTGAAGGAGAGCGGGATCCGCCGGGCGAAATGGCCGGCCAGAAAGCCCTGCAGGACCATGGCACCCTTCTGCTGGATCGGGCCGCCGAGGGCGACGTCGCGCTCGATGTTGATGATGCCGCGCCGGCCGATGAAGGCGCGCGCCGTGATCCGCGCCGGCGAGCCGAAGCTGTGGTCGCCCAGGCTGCGCACGGTCAGGCCGTTGACCTGCCCGATCACGCTGCCCGCCGTGTCGATCAGGATCGTGCCGCGGGCGATCTCCTCCTGCACGCGATCCTCCGTGCGGGCGTTGCGGTGGCGCCGCCGCGCCTGCGCCGCCGCCACGAGTTCCGCGGTGACCTTCCTTTCCTGCTTCTTGCCTTTCTGCTCGGCCAGCTCGACCGCCTCGTTCAGGACGTCTTCGATCCACTCGAAGCTGGCGGTCAGCTTGTCGCGCCGGTCGGCAAGGAGCGCCGCCAGGCCGAGCAGCCGGGCCACCGCGCCCTCGTCGCAGGTCACCGCGCCGCGCGCGGCGGCAAGCTCGCGGATCAGCGCCCCGAGACAGGCCAGGTTGTCCGGGTCGGCCGCCATGTCGCCGTCGATGTCGGCCTTGACCTTGAAGTGGGTCTGGAACTCGGAGTCGACCGAGAAGAAGGTGTAGTACCAGCGCGGCGCGCCGACGATGACCACCTTGACGTCCAGCGGGATTGCCTTGGGCCGCGGCGCCTCGCTCATCGGCACGCTGCCGCTGCGGTGCAGCTCCTGCAGCAGGATGGTCCTGTCGCGCAGCGCGCCCTTGAGCGGCTCCCAGGCGAAGGGCGACATGGCCAGCGCCTCTGCCCTCAGGACCAGGACGCCGCCGTTGGCGCGGTGCAGCGCGCCCGAGCGGACCATGGAGAAGTCGGTCTCCAGCCCGCCGCCGGCGGCGGCCCGGTACTCGATGCGGCCGAACAGGTTCTGATATGTCGGGTTGGCCTCGACCACCACGGGCGGGTTTTCGGCGTCGGCGTTGTCAACCAGCAGGTTGACGGCGTAGCGCCGCTCCGGCGGCTCCCTGGCCGCGCCCCGCTCCTCGTCGGGCATGAAGATGTCCAGGTGGTCCATCAAGTCGACGCGCATCTCGACCAGCCAGCGGATCAGGCTGGTGTAGGACTGGAACTCCGCCGCCAAGTTGTCGAGCAGGCCGCCGACCGCGCTCTCCGCGACTTGGCGGTTGGCCTCCTTGGCCCAGGTCAGGAACTCGCCCTGGCGCTTGGCCGCCCAGCGGTTGATCTCGCCGAGGTCGCGCTTGATCGCCTCGGCGGACTCCTCGAGCGGCTGGCGCCGCTCCGGCTCCAGGTCGTCGAGGTCGATCGGCTCGCCCGCCTCGTTGACCGCGACCAGGCGCAGGCCCTGGGCGCCCGGGACCAGCTGCAGGCCGGCCTGCTGCGCCTGCAGCTTGAGCCGGTCGAGCCGCTGCATGATCTCGCGCTGCACCGCCTCGCTCTGGGCGCGGATCTGGGCCTGGTGCTCTTCGCTGTTCAGCTCGCGGGTCAGCGCCTCGCGCACCTGCGGCACCAGCTCGGCCACGCTGTCCCGGAAGCGCGCGCCGACGCCGGCGGGCAGCCGGTAGGGCTTGGGCCGGTGGGGCCGCCGGAAGTTGTTGAGATAGAGCCAGTCGCAGGGCCGGTCGCCGCCGGCCACGGCCTCGTGCAGGAAAGCCAGGGTCGCCGACATGCGGTTGCTGCGGTCCTCGCCGACCACGAAGATGTTGAAGCCGGGCTCGTCGGTGCCGAGTCCGAACTCCAGCGCCTCCTTGGCCCGGCGGTGACTGGACAGGCCGAAGACGTTGGCCGAGCCCGAGGGTGGCACCGCGAAGCTCGGCAGGCCGAGGGCTTCCGCCGGAACCTGCTTGGCTTTCGTCTGGGTCTGTGGCGCGTCGGAGCCGGGCATCACTCGCAATGGGGTCGAAACCTCTGCCATCCTGCCGCGAAGTGAAAGCCCGAGGCAAGCCGCATCGGGCGGCGCGGGCAGGCAGAGCAACGAGGCCTTCAGCTATTCGATTTAGACATTAAAGTCCCGCATTGGGGAACTGGACGAGGACGAGGGATGAGACTTGCTGTCTGCGCCTGGCTGTTGGCGGCGGCGCTCTGCGTGACCGGACCCGCCCTGAGCCAGGAGGATGAAGGCCGAGCCCAGGCGCAGCCCGCCGACGAGAGCAGCGGCGAGGAAGGGACGCGCGAGGACGACGCCCTCGAAGACGGGACGGTGCAGGACGAGAGTCCGGCAGCGCGCGGGCTGGAGGAGAAGCCGCTCTGGGAGGTCGGCGTCGTGGGCGGGGGCGGCTGGTTGCCCGACTATCCGGCCGCCGACGAGAACCACGTACGCGGGATCGCCCTGCCTTATCTCGTCTATCGCGGCGACTTCTTCAGGTCTGGCGACGGCAGCGGGCCACGCGGCCTCCTCGTCGACGTCCCCTGGCTCGAGCTCAACATTGGCCTGGACGCCTCCTTCCCGGTCGACTCGAGCGACAACGACGCGCGCGAGGGCATGGATGACCTCGACTATCTGCTCGAGGCCGGCCCCAAGCTCATCGTGAAACTGCTCTACGACGATCCGATCAACGATCTCGATCTTTCGCTCGCGACGCGGGGCGTCATCTCGACCGACATATCCAGCAACTACCGCTACCAGGGGGTGACCGTGAACCCGGCGGTGACCATTCGGCGCAACGACCTGTTCGGCGTGGACCTGCGCGGCAGCGCGTCGCTGGGCGCCACTTTCGGCTCGGAACGCTTCAACGAGTACTTCTACGAAGTTCGCGACCGGGACGTCCGGCCGGATCGTGAGCGCTTTAGCGCCGACGCCGGCTATGTCGGCAGCGAGCTTAGCCTCGGCCTGTCCTGGGGCCCCACCGATCGGATTCGGCTCTTCGGCGGCACCCAGATCGGCATCTGGAAGGGCGCCGAGAACGAAGACAGCCCACTGTTCCGGGACAACGTAACCTTTGCCGTAGGGGGCGGTCTGCGCTGGTCGTTCTTTGTCAGCGAACGCAAGGTCTGGCGCTAAGCGAACCCGAGAACCACCCAAGCACCATGGACCAAGGCCAAACCTCGACCCGGCTTCCGGGCGCCTCCGCCTCGGCCCGGATGCTCGCCTTTGCTCGCGGTCCTCTCGCTTGGCGTTACGCCGCCTCGCTGCAGGTCTGAGGGGTGAGAAAAACCTCGATCAGGCAGGCGCCGACGATCAGCGCGGCGCCGGCCCACTCGACCGCCGAGAGGCGCTCCTCGGGAAGGAACAGGCTGGCGGTCAGGACCGCGGTCAGCACTTCGGACATCATGAGGAGCCCGACCCGCCCGGGAAAGAGGAACTTCTGGGCCCAGAACAAGAGGATGACCGCCGGCAGAAAGGCGAGCAGGGACATCAGCCCGGCGGCCGGCAGCGCCGCGGTCAAGAGGTCAAGCGCCGGCACCTGGGCGATGCCGGCGGCCTGGATCAGGATAATCGCCGCAAGGCCGGTGATCAGGAACTGGAACATCGTCATGCCGGCCAGCGGCACCTGGTCGTAGTGCTTGATCATGGCCGCGCCCAGGGCCCAGAACACACCTGACAGCAGGGCGAAGAGATCGCCCACGTTGAGCGGAACCAAGCCGCCGCCCGAGACCAGCAGCAGCAAACCGCTCAAGCCGGCACCGATCGCCGCCCAGCGCTGCGAGCCGGCGCGCTCGCCGAGCCAGAAGATGCCGATCAGGGTGGCCCAGACCGGGGTCAGATAGAACAGCAGGGTGGCGCGCACCACGGAGGAATAGATCAGCCCCGACGCATAGAGCGCCAAGCCGAGCCCGGTCAGGATGCCGATCGCCAACGCCTGGCCCATGTGCGCCCGGTGACGCCCCCAAGCGAGCAGCACGAGCGGCAGCAGCGCCACACCGGCCGGCAGATTCAAGAGCGCGACCCCCCAGCCGCCGCTGATGCCCTGGCCCTCCAGATAGCGCAGGGGGATCCAGTAGAGCCCCCAGAGCGCGGCAGAGAAAAACACCACGCTGGAGGCGAAGCCTTGGCTGGGAGGATTGAACCGCATGGCCCCGGAACTCCTGATGGTAGGCGCCGAGGAATTAAGATAAACTTCAGGTCTAGCGCCTTCCCTGCACCCTTCACAATATCCAAGAGTCTGGTTTTACTCCGCTTGCGATCTTCGCAAAATTCATTTGATCTGCATCAAGAAGTTAGTTTATCTAAATTGTCAAAATGTCCGATTGGCTGCCCTCCCTCAACGCCTTGCGGGCTTTCGAGGCGCTCGCCCGGCACCTGAGCTACCAGGCCGCCGCCGAGGAGCTGAAGGTCACGCCGGCCGCCGTCAAGCAGCTGGTCGCAAAGCTCGAAGCGGCCATGGGCGCGCGCCTGGTCGAGCGCCGGGGCCGCGGGCTTGCCTTGACGCCGCGCGGCCGGGCCGGACGCGATGATCTGGGCGCGGCAATGGACCACCTGGCCGCCGCGGTGCGCAGGATGCGCGGGCCGCGGAGGGAGCAGCGGCTGATCGTCACGGTCGAGGCCTCCTTCGCCTCCACCTGGCTGGCACCGAAGCTCGCCGGCTTTCACGCCCTCCATCCCAAGGTCAGCGTGCTGGTCGACTCCTCGCCCGAGATCGTCGACTTGGCGCGCAGCGAGGCCGACATCGCGATTCGCTACGGGGTCGCGCCCGACCGCGAGCTGGTGGTCCGGCGCATCTTCGACGACCGGGTCTTTCCCGCCTGCTCGCCCGCCTTGGCCGCCGGCCCGCCGGCCTTGAGGCGCCTGGACGACCTCGAGGCGGTGACCCTGATCCACTTCGACATCAGAGACCAGCCGTGGGCGACCGCGACTGAAAAGTGGTTCACCTGGAAGAACTGGCTGGCCCATGTCGGCGCCGGGCGCTTGGCGACGGACGACGGCCTGCATTTCAACGACTACGGCCAAGGAATCCAGGCCGCGATCGCCGGCCAAGGCGTGGCGCTCGCGAGCGGGCCGATCCTGCGCGACCAAATCACCGCCGGCCTGCTGGTTCGGCCCTTCGCCGAGGAGATCGCGCTGGACATCGGCTACGACGTGGTGACCACCCGCCAGGCCGCCGAGCGCCCAGAGGTCGCCGCCTTCATCGCCTGGATTCTCGAAGAGGCCGTGGCTGCGGAGTGAGACCGCGCGCAGCGCGCGTCCCTCATGGCTGAGCACGATCCGGCCGTGATTCCAATCTTGGTTCGGCCCGGCGAAACAGATTGAAGGCCTCTTGTCGCTGTTCCTCGAGATGCCTGTTGAAGAGCTTGTTCGCCTTGGTGTCAGGAAGCGACTTCCATTCGTCGCTTTGCTCCGCCATGTCTTCGGCAAGCATCCAAGGATGCAGATAGCTCTTCCCGGCAAGCGGCCAAAGAGCCGCCAACTGCTTGTCGCTGACGATCCCCTCGAGTCGCCAGAGCTTGCTGTTGTCGACGATGACATAGTCGATTTTCGCCCGGTCGAGGATCCTGGCTTCCTCGGCGTTCGTTAGATCTGCGGTTTGACTCAAGGCCTTCCTGAAGTCGCGTACCTTGTCGATCCTCTTGTCCGCCAGCTTCGCCAACTTGTCGGTCGAGATGCCGTCTTTCACCAGACGCTCCATCACCGGCTTCGATAGGATGTAGCTGGCCTCTCGATAGACCTGCTGGTTGAAGACGTTCTGCAGGAAGAACAGACACACGAAGCAGACCAAGCAGGCGACCAGCGGCGTTGTGACCCAGCCGGAGGATATGTTGAGCAGGACCCGCCACTTGATGCCCCGTCCCCCTTTGAGCAGGGCTATGCCGATTACCGCGCCGACCACGGCCTGCGAGCTGGATACGGGCACCAGGGGAATTGTCGGCAGGCCGGAGCTCGCCAGGAAGTGCTCCAGCCCGCGGGAAGCGAAGAGAAACAGCACGATCGAGTGGGCCACGACGACGACCCAGGCGCCCACCGGTGAAAGCGGGAACAGGTCGCCGCCGACCGTCAGCATGACCCTCTTCGAGTAGGTGAAGACCCCGACCGCTATAGCGATCGCACCGAGCAGGAAAAGTTGCTGGACAGCGCTGAAACTGGCAATCCCGCCGACGTTGAACGAGGTGAAGGGATTGGCGGAAACGAAAACGCCCATGACATTGGCAATATTGTTGGCGCCCAGGGCGAACGACCCGAAGGCTCCGGCCAGAATCAGGCCGAGCCGGGTGTAGGCATCCATCCGTACAATGTGCAGCCGGGCCCAACGTAGCAGCAGAGTTGTTAGCTTGTACAAGACCACGCCGATCACGCCGGCCAGGAGAGGGCACGCAACCCAAGTGCTGACAATCTTGATGAGTGAGCTCGTGTCCGTCTGGAAGCCGCTGAACAGGTTCCATCCGATGATTGCGCCAACGATGGCTTGGCTGGTGGAAACCGGCAATCCCAGCTTGGTCATCATGTAGACCGTGAGCGCCGCCGCGAAGGCGGCCATGAAGGAACCGCCGATGGCGTTGATCGCCCCAAGCTTGCCGAGCGTGTGCGCCGCCCCGGCGCCGCTGAGAACGGCTCCGAGGATCACGAAGATGCTGCAGATCAGTGCCGCCGTGCCAAACCTGACCATGCGCGTGCCGACCGCCGTTCCGAAGACGTTCGCGGCATCGTTGGCGCCCAGCGACCAGCCCAGAAACAGGCCGCTGCACAGGAAGATGAAGATTGTCGCGTCCATCTCAGGTGTTCCGAGAGCCCACGGTCATTTTCAGGCAGGCTTCTAGGTGGCTCGCTTGATGGAATAGATCGAAAGTTCGTCGGCGACGTCCTCGGCGATATCGGCGATCCAGACAATTCTCTCCGCGAAGAACCGAAGATGGATCTTGTTCGGCAGGGGCAGATCGCTGGCGAAGATTTCACTTCTCAGTTTCGTGACCAGCTTGTCCGACTCCGCCTCGTAGTAGAGGACCTTGTGCATGTGGTCCTTGATGGCTGGCGCATCCCTGAAGAACGCCCTCGACGCCAGGGTCAGCGTGTCGACAGCGGCACAAGACAGATCGGCTAGTTCCTGATAGGAGCCGCGGAACGCCTCGGGAATGTCCGGAACTTCGGTTTCGAAGTACCAGAGGGCTTCTTCGAGCTTGTTGATGATGCTATCCAGCGACGTGAGCAGGTTGAGGATGTCGCCTCGAGCGTCGGGCATGAGCGTCTCGGCATACATGTCCGTCAGGATCTTCCGGCGCAAATCGTCGCCGCGGGACTCCAAGTCCGAAATCTGACGCCGCTTCTCTATGAAGCGATCCGTTCCGCCCTCCTGGAGGTACAGCGCCAGGGCCTGCTTGAACGTCAGGCTCGCATCGCCCAGGACGTCATGAAACTCGTCGATCTCGTGCTCGAGCTGTTTTGTGCGGCCAAAGAGGCTGATTGGCATGTTTCGTCCACCCGTTACGGCCTTTCAGCGCTTTCGCACGTGACCGTAGTTTTATTGTGGATTTGCCACGCACCGTAGCACGCATTGGTGTTCTTCGGTCAAATCGAGTGGCAGAGAGTTCGCGGCCTCAGGACGCCCGCACCACCTCGACTTCGTCCTCGGGCGTCTCGGGCTCGTCCCGCTCGGCCTGCTGGCGCCGCCACATCTCGGCGTAGCGGCCGGCCTTGGCGAGCAGGGCCTCGTGACGGCCGCGCTCGACAATGCGCCCGGCCTCGAGCACCAGGATCTCGTCGGCCTCGACCACGGTCGAGAGGCGGTGGGCGATCACCAGGGTGGTCCGTTCCGCCGAGACCTCCTTGAGGCTCTGCTGGATCTCCCGCTCGGTCTTGCTGTCGAGCGAGGAGGTCGCCTCGTCGAACAGGAAGATGCTCGGCTGCTTCAGCAGCGTGCGGGCGATGGCGACGCGCTGCTTCTCGCCGCCGGAGAGCTTGAGGCCGCGCTCGCCCACGCGGGTCTCGTAGCCGTCGGGCAGGCCCTCGACGAAGTCGTGGATGCGCGCCAGGCGCGCCGCCGCGACCACCTCGTCCGGGCCGGCCGCGGGCCGGCCGTAGCCGATGTTGTAGCCGACCGTGTCGTTGAACAGCACGGTGTCCTGGGGAACGATGCCGATCGCCGCGCGCAGCGAGTCCGGCGTCACCTCGCGCAGGTCCTGGCCGTCGAGCGTGATGCGGCCCCCGGTCACGTCGTAGAAGCGGAACAGCAGGCGGCCGATGGTCGACTTGCCGGCGCCGCTCGGCCCGACGATGGCCACGGTCTTGCCCGCCGGCACGGTGAAGGAGACGTCCTTCAGGATCGGCCGGCGCGGATCGTAGCCGAAGTCGACGTGCTCGAAGGCCAGTGCGCCGCCGGAAAGCGCGAGCGGCGGCGCGCCGGGCCGGGCGGTCACCTCGGGCGCCACGTCGAGCAGGTCGAACATGGTCTCCATGTCGACCAGGGACTGCTTGATCTCGCGGTAGACCGTGCCCAGCAGGTTGAGCGGCATGGCGACCTGGATCAGGTAGGCGTTGACCATCACGAAGTCGCCCACGGTCATGGTGCCGCCCACGACGCCGAGGCCGGCCAGCACCATGATCGCGGTCATGCCGGTCGAGATGATGACCGTCTGGCCGGTGTTGAGCGCCGAGAGGCTGACCCGCGAGCGCACCGCCGCGCGCTCGTAGTCCTGCAGGCCGCGGTCGTAGCGCTCGGCCTCGTGCGCCTCGTTGCCGAAGTACTTGACCGTCTCGAAGTTGAGCAGCGAGTCGATGGCCCGCGTGTTGGCCGCGCTGTCGGCCTCGTTCATGGCCCGGCGGTAGGCGATGCGGAGCTCGGTCAGGCGGAAGGTGAAGGCGACGAAGCCGGTGATCGCCAGCAGGGTGATGCCGGCGAAGCGCCAGTCGAACAGCCACCAGAGGATGCCGCAGACCAGGAGGATCTCGAGCAGGGTCGGCACGATGCTGAACAGCACGAAGGACAGCAGGAACTCGATCCCCTTGGTGCCCCGCTCGACCGCGCGCGACAGGCCGCCGGTCTGGCGGTCCAGGTGGAAGCGCAGCGACAGCGCGTGGAGGTGGCGGAAGGTCGCCAGCGCCGCGTGGCGTATGGCGTGCTGCGCCACCCGGGCGAAGACCGCGTCGCGCAGCTCGCCGAAGGCGATCGCGCCGACCCGGGCCGCGCCGTAGGCGAGCAGCAGGGCGAGCGGCAGGACGATCAGCCCCGCGTCCTCGGGCGAGAGCGAGTCGACCGCCTCGCGCAGGAAGACCGGCACGGTGACGTTGGTCAGCTTGGCCGCGACCAGCAGCGCGATGGCCAGCACCACCCGGAAGCGCAGGCCCGGACGGCCCTGGGGCCAGAGGTAGGGCAGGAGGCGCCGCAGCGTGCGCGCCTGCTTGCTCAGCTGGAAGTCGCCGGGATCGATGGTCGTGGGTCGCATGGGCGGCAGTCTAGCCCGCATTCCTCACACTCTCCATGGCCTGCGTCGCGCCCAGGGGGTCGTCCGGCAAGGAGAAGGCCGAAAAGCGTAGCCGAAGCTACGGTTGAGGCCTTCGACGCCGCCGGCGACCGTCTGGGCGCGACCCTTCGGGCGACGCTGTGCTGGCGACAGGCGGCGTCAAGCCGCTTGCCCGATGCGACGGCATCGCGCTGCACGACTTTTCTGGCCTGTCGGCAGCAAAGCGCCGCGCAGACCGTGGAGAGTGTGAGGAATGCGGGCCCGGCGCCAAACGCCTAGCCTTACAGCGCAAATCGGGCGAGTGTTGCGGCCCGATTCCACGCAGCGACAGGGAGTGACGGATGATCCAGCAGGCTTCGGACCCCTCCAAGCTGGGCTTCGACCCCGACCGCCTCGCCCGTTTCCGACCCTGGATGCAGCGCTGGGTCGATCAGGGGAAGTATCCCGGGGCGCAGGTGCTGATCGCCCGGCGCGGCGAGGTCGCGTTCCGCGACTGCGTCGGCCTCTGCGACCTCGAGGCCGGCAGGCCGTGGCAGCAGGACACCCTGGTGCGGATCTATTCCATGACCAAGCCGGTCGCCTCGGTGGCCCTGCTGATGCTCTACGAGGACGCGCTCTGCCATTTGGACACGCCGGTCGACGAGTTCCTGCCGGAACTGGCCGACCGCCAGGTCCTGGTGTCCGGCGCGGTCGCGATCGACCAGGTGCAGCCCGCCGGGACGCGCCTGACGCTGCACCATCTGCTGACCCATACCTCGGGCTTCACCTACGGCTTCAACGAGGGCCTGCTGCCCAAGGCGATGCGCGACCGGGGGGTCAACTTCTCCGACAAGACCGGCGACCTGGCGGCCATGGTCGGGAAGCTTTCGGCCCTGCCGCTCGCCTTCGAGCCGGGCAGGCGCTGGAACTACGGCGTCTCGACCGACGTGATCGGCCGGGTGGTCGAGGTCATCTCGGGCCGGCCGCTCGACCGCTTCCTGGCCGAGCGGATCTTCGAGCCCC
>JASJEC010000044.1 GCA_030064845.1 Kiloniellales bacterium | reverse complement strand
ATTTGCGCCGGGGCCAGGAGCGGGAGGCGCCGTGGGGTTGGGCCCCACAAGTCCTTCCGCGACGCCGCCCCGGCGCAAATGCGCCCCGTCCCGAAGGGATCCGGCGAAATCGGCCCGCTGCCGCGTTGCTCCCAGAGACTGAGACTGGGGTCGAATATGCTCGGCATGTCCTTCCTCCTCGCGCCCAACAGCGGGTCGATTTCACTCGGACCAGGAGCCCGCCCTGAATGTCAACAGGCCCTAGCAGGGCACGACCTTGGCAGCGAAGATATAGCCGACTCCGCGCACGGTCTTGATGATCTTCGGATTCGCCGGATCCGCCTCGATCTTCCTGCGCAGTCGCACGACCTGTGTGTCGATGCTGCGGTCGAACGGCGTCCAGTCGCGACCGTGAGTCAGGTCCATGATCTGATCGCGGTTCAGCGGCCGGTTCGGCGCACGGACAAGGGCGGATAGCAGATTGTACTCCCCGGTGGTCAGCGCCACGGGCTCACCGCCAGGATTGCGAAGCTCCATTTTGACCTGGTCGAAGCGCCAACCGTCGAAAGTCACCGCCGCGCACGCTCCGCCGGGCTGCGCCTCCTCCCGGTCCACGTCCTCGGGACCGCAGACGGCCGTGCTGCGGCGCAGGACCGTGCGAATGCGCGCCAGGACCTCCCGCAAGTGGAAGGGCTTCGCGATGTAGTCGTCGGCCCCGACTTCGAGGCCGACGACCCGGTCGAGCACGTCCCCCTTGCCGGTGATCATGATGATGGGGACTTCGGATTGGGCGCGGATTTCGCGGGTCAGCGAGAACCCGTCCTCGCCGGGCATCATCACGTCCAACATGATCAGGTCGATCGAGTCCCGGCCGATCTGCGCGCGCAGCGCCGCCCCGTCCTCGGCGAGAGTCACCGCGAAGCCTTCGCTCTCCAGGTAGCGGCCCAGCATGTCGCGGATCCGCGGATCGTCATCGACGACGAGTATGTGCTTTTGCGTCATCTAGTATGGCGTGCATCTTTGTCTGGAACGGCAGCATAGGCCGCAAGAGGCGTCGTTACAAACTGTCACCAAAAGTCGCGGATCTGACATAGCCGGTTCACGGGGCTCTGCTCTGCTCGAAGAACCCGTGCCGAGGCAAAAAAAAGGCCAGGGCACCGCAAGGAGAGGAGAGGAACGCCCATGCTCGCCCTGAAATCCGCCCCTTCTCATAAGGAAGATCAGGTCGGCCTGCTGGACTCGACCGTGCTGGGGGCTGGTCTGCCGGACCGCTCGTTGCGCGATCTGTTCTGCATCACGAGCCGAAAGGAAGTTCCGGCCCGCTCGACGATCGTCTGGGAAGGTGACGCGGGCAGCCACGTCTTCGAGGTCGTGAGCGGCGTCGTCAAGCTGTACAAGCTGACGCTGGACGGCCGGCGACAGGTGACGGGATTCGTCTACCCGGGGCAGCTGCTCGGTCTGGTCGATCAGGGCAACTACATCTACACCGCGGAAGCCGTGACCGACACGGTGCTGACCCTCTATCCGCGCAGCAAGCTCGATCAGATGGCCGACCGGATGCCGGGGCTCGCGCGGCGGCTGCTTACGCTCGCGCTCGGCGATCTGGTGGCGGCTCAGGAGCAGATGCTGTTGCTCGGACGCCGATCCGCGACCGAGAAGATCGCTTCTTTCCTCTTGCGCCTGTCCCGCAACAACGAAGCGCGGGGCGAAACGCCGTCGGCCCTGTTTCTGCCGATGACCCGCACCGATATCGGCGACTACCTGGGCCTGACCACCGAAACCGTGAGCCGGGTGATCAACCGCCTCAAGGACCAGGGTGTTCTGTCGTTGCGCCGGCATAAGTACATCGAAGTGCGCGATCTCGACCGACTCGAGGATCTAGCCGACGCAGGCTGCGAGGCCCTCGAGTGCTGAACAGGATCCGGAGCACCGGCACGGCACGGGCAATGTCGAGGGTAAGACCATGATGGGAACCATCATCGTGGCGGATGATGGCTCCGACCATGCCACCAAGGCTGTCAATCTGGCGAGCGCGTTCGCCGTCAAGTTCGGATCCAAACTGATCGTTCTCCACGCTGTCGAGCCGGACAGGCTGCCGGACGACGTGCTGGGCATGGCCGAAACCGAGCACCTCGTGCCCCATTCGGGCGGGGCTCGCCCCGACAACATGGGTGTCGCCACCCTTCAACATGGGATCGACAAGAGCGAGGCACGGCTCATAGCAGCTGAAGCGCTGGGCAGACAGGTTCTCAGCCGGGCCGAGGCCGACGCCCGCGCCGCCGGCGTCGGCGACGTTTCCACGGTCCTGGCATTCGGCGACCCGGCAAGTGAGATCCTGGACCAGCAGAAGACGGCGGCCGCCGACATGCTCGTACTCGGGACGCGGGGGCTCGGCCGGCTCCGGGGGTTGCTGGTCGGAAGCGTCTCCCACAAGGTGACGAGCCTCGCGCCCTGTACCTGTGTCCTGGCGCGCTAGTTCTCCCCCAGCCTAGCCGCATGGACCCGGCAGCGGCGATCCGCTAGAGTTCCTATCCCGGAGCGAAAAGGATTCTTGACCCATGAACGCAGCGATGAAGTGGGTGACCGGTGGGGTCGTCTTGCTGATCGGTTTAGTCGGACTGTTCCTCGCGGCCAACGCAACGGACAGCAGTCTCTCCTTCGCCGGGTTCGCGATCTTCGTAACCTCCCTTCTTTACGTTCTTCTCCAGGTCAAGCTGTCCTTCGATCAGAAAGGGGCACCCGGGAAGGAAGGCGGCGGCGCCGGCTCGTGACCGTGGAGTCCAAAATCCGAATTCCTGGGGTGATCGCTTGATGACAGGGTCGTCGCCGCAAGAACCATCGGCTGCGCGCCAGCAGGAGTCCTTCCCCGCGGCACCGGATATCGACGACCCGAGCTTCGACAATCCGCTCGACATCCTGGTCGCCGAGCACCAGCGTCAGCAGGTCATCTGCGACCAGCTCGACCGGATGGCCGAG
Source organism: Kiloniellales bacterium (assembly GCA_030064845.1). Classification (NCBI taxonomy): domain Bacteria; kingdom Pseudomonadati; phylum Pseudomonadota; class Alphaproteobacteria; order Rhodospirillales; species Kiloniellales bacterium. The sequence continues at coordinate 14,018 of JASJEC010000044.1, read as the reverse complement.
GGGGTGGATGCGGCGCCGCTCGCGGGTCGGGCGGCCGAGATCATCGAGTTTTTGCGGTCCGACCTGGCATGGCATACCCTAGACGAAGAGCGCGGCCTCTTCCCTGCCCTGCGCCGACGCTGCCGGCCGGAAGACGGCATGGATCTGGTGCTCGAGCGCCTGATGGCGGAACACTCGCTCGACCACGATCTCGTGGACTTCCTCTTGGCCGATCTCGAGCTCCTCGCCCTGGGCCACCGGCTGGCCAATCCCACTCGGTTCCTGATGAACGTGCAGGCCTTCACCGCGACCCAGAGGCGCCACCTCGCCTGGGAGAACGCCACGGTGATCCCCCTCGCGCAGCGACGGCTGACGCCAGAGGATCTCCAGGCTCTGCGCGCCGATATGTCCGCGCGCCGTCGGCAGGAAGCGCCGAGCCCGGCCTGAGCCCAGCCGGCGCAAGCACCGCGTCGGGGCCGGAAACGCTCAATGCGACATGAGGATCGGCACGGTCATGTGTGCCATCAGATGCCGAGTGACACCGCCGAGCATCAATTCCCTTAAACGCGAGTGGCCGTAGGCCCCCATCACCAAGAGATCACTGCCCCGGTCAGCCAGCACGGACAGGATGGTGTCGCCGACCGAGAGCTCGCGCGTGGTCAGCCGCTGGACTTCGACATTGACGCCGTGCCGCGCCAGGTAGCGTGCAATGTCGGCGCCAGGATCGGCGCCGTGTCGTTCGGGTGAGATCTCGGGGTTGATGACCAGGACCTGTACCGACTTCGCCGCGATAAGCGCGGGCAGGGAGTCGCTGACCGCGCGCGCCGCCTCTCGGCCGGCGTCCCAGGCCAAGGTGATGTGCTGGCCCAGCATCTTGCGCGAGCCGACATAGGGCACGACGAGCACCGGCCGGCCGGCGCCCAACGCCACTTCCTCGGCCAGGTGCATGCCCCCGGGGGGCGGCGCATCGGGGTCGGGCTGGCCCATGATCACGAGATCGGCATAGCGCGCGTGCAGGCCGATCAGAGGTGCGATCTCGGTCTGCACGCAGGCTTTCGCCAGCGTCTCGACCTTGACGGCATTGCCCGTCATCGCCTGCTCGAAGGTCTCAGCAAGTTGCCCCGCCTGCGCGACCACTTGCGCCCGCATCGTGTTGATCGCCTCCGACTGCAACTGGTTGTAGGCGAAGCCGGGGAGGTTCGGCTCTACCGCGAGGGCCAGACCGGTCAGGTGAGCGTCGTGCGCCGCCGCGAGCCCGGCCGCGGCTTCGACCCGAGAGGAGCAGGCCTTGGTCTCGTCCAGATGCACCAGGATGTTCTTGAATGGCATTTTGCTTCACTCCCTTGGGTCGTTGCTCGCACTAGCGGGACGGCTTCCAGGCCCAGGCCCGTTCGGCGGCTTCGGCGACTTCCGCGGGCTCGAGCCGGCGGGCCAGGATGTCCAGATTGTCGGCCGCGGCGGGATGGCCGCTGCGCGCGGCAAGCGTTAGCCACATGAAGGCGTCGGCCCAGGCCGCGCGGTCGGCAGGCCGTTCACCGAGCAGGATACCCGCCTCGAATTGCGCTTCCGCGAGACCGCCAGCCGCGGCCCGGAGCGCCAGCTCGGTGGCTAGGTCGTCGTCGCACCTCACACCCTTGCCGGCGTGATAGAGCCGCGCAAGCAGCAACTGGGCGACGTGTCGGCCCCTCGCTGCGGCCGCCTCCAGCCACGGTGCCGCCGCGGCGCGGTCGCGGCCGAGAGCGCCCTCGCTGCCGGGCTGTCCGGCACCGTGATAGAGCAGGAAGCCGAGAACGAACTGGGCTTCCCCGTGCCCCTGTCGGGCGGCCTTTTCGAACCATGAGCGGGCCAAGCGATAGTCGCGCGCGACGGCCAGGCCGTCGCAGTAGAGGCTGCCGAGGGCGAATTGGGCCGCGGGATCGCCGGACTCGGCCGCGGGACGCAGGACCCGCAAGGCGGCCGCGTGGCGTCCATCCAGATAAGTCTGCCATCCTTCCGCGACCTCAGCCTGGACGAGCCCGGGCTGGGCGAACAAAACAAGACAGAGAAGCAGTCTTACGCACATGGTCAACGGCAAGCCCCGCCGGGTGGTCTCGGCGCAGCCGCACCGACCCGTCCATGCTGACCACACGGCGGCTGAGCAGCCATGATCTGTATCAAGCGCCAGGCCGGGCCTCTCGAAAGGAAGGACCGATCAGAAGGGGCCGCTGATCGACCGGGCTTTCCAGCGCCCGCGCCCCTCCCTGCTGCTCAGCAGGCTATTCCGTCTCTAGGCTGCGCACATAGGCGACCAGGGCGTCGATTTCCCGCCGGCTCAGCTGGAGCTTGGGCATCGGGGGGTGGGGATCGGACAGCCAGCCGCGCAGCCGCGCGTCGGTGTAGGCGGGGTCCTTCGCGATCGCAGGGAACCCGGGCGCCACATCGGTGGCATTGGCGTCCGGCGCCACTTGGTGACACTCTGCGCACCAGCGCTTGGCAATATCCCGCCCCTCTTCCACTTCCCCGAAGGCCGCGGCTGGAGTCGCGGCGAAAGCCAGGGCCAGGGCCAGGGCGAGCTCAGCAGGCTTCCGACTCCTCGCGCGTGCATTCGCTGAAGCTGAAGAATTCCTTCTCATCGGTGCGTGTCGCATCAAAGCTCCTTTGGTCCATACAATGCACCTTGGCAAAGATCACCTGCCGCCCGTCGACATCCCGTTCCACAACGTGCGTGATGTAGGCAACCTCGCAGTCGTGCGCCGAACGGATCTCGATCACCAGGTCCTCGCGCCAGCCGGCCGATGCAGAGGCATCGTGAACGGCGAGCGCGAGCAGAAGCGCCACCGCCAGGCCGGCACCGGCTCCTCGCCATGTCGGGGTGCTTGCCATCACGCGGTCCTCTTCGATCAGCCGGATTTGGCGTCGCTCAGGTCTTCGATATGCGCAATGCGAAAGGTGCGCAAGCGGCCGTCGTGCTCCGTGATTGAGACGTACTCGCCGGGAAGGAACTGGTGACTATCGAACTTGAAGCCCGCTTCGTCGTCGTCGACGTCCCCGCTGATGTCGTAGTGGAAGGCCCAGCTACGGCCCCGCGTGTGGACCAGGTGACCGATCTCCTCGTCCTCACCGGCCCAGAACCGGCGCACGCGGCAAGCGTCGCGGTGCTGTCGCCAAGCTTCCGCGTCGATATGCCCGTCATCCGTTAACGGCGCAACGAACTCGTAGCCATGACGGTCGCTGCCTTGCGGAAAGTCGTGATCGCGCGCCAGGGTGAGACGGATCTTCTTCATGCTCATGGTCGATCTCTCCTTCAGACCGGCCGGGTCCGTGGCGCGATCCGGTCGCGTCGCACCCGAAACCTCGTTCAGTGGGTCATCAGCACGGGAATTGTCGCGTCCCGCAGAGCTGACCGGGTCGCGCCGCCGAAGGCGAATTCGCGCAGGCGGCTGTGTCCGTAGGCGCCCATGACAAGCAGGTCCGCGCCAAGATCACTCGCCTGTTCGAGCAGAAGCTCGCCGACCGCCCGGTCGCGCGCCGCCAGCGTGACGACCTGGGCATCGACCTTACGGTGGCGCAGCGTTTTGGCGAGCTCGGCAGGGTTGGCATTGCCATCGCGATCCGTGATGCTGATCAGGGTAACCACATCGGCCGAGGAGAGAAAGGGCTCAGCGGCCCATGCGCTTCGCGCCGACTCGCGCGTATCGTTCCAAGCGATGGCTATGTGCCGGCCCGGGGCAGCCGCCGCGCCTTCTGGCGGCCCGTTCGGCGGCGCGACAATGACCGGCCGACCGCTGTCGAACAGCACGCTCTCCAGATTGGTCCACGCCGATGCGGTGTCGTCCGCGACGGGCCGCCGCGTGATGATGAGATCGAACAGCCGCGCGCGGTGAGCTGCCAGGGTCTGGGGATGCCCGGTAATCTCGTGCCAAGCGGCAGCGAAGCGGCTGCCGTTGACCGCCGCATCGGGCTGTACCACCGGGACCTTGCGTTTCTTCGTAAGGCTATCGAACAGGCTGCGGGCATGCTTCGCCCGATCCTCCACGGCGCGTTCGGTGCTGGAGATAATCTGCTCCATCGCCTGCGCCGAAAGCCCGTCGGCGATGATCGGTATCATCTCCTCCGAACCCGGCCTAACATGGAGCGCCTCAATATAGGCGCCGTGCCGTTCTGCCAGGTCCAGTCCGGTCCCCAGCGCCGACTCGCAGCCGGGATCGCCGTCGAGCAAAGCCAAAACCGTCGCGATGGTCATTGCGCGTCCTCGGTTCCGTGATCCGTCTCCCGGTGCAACCCTGCCGCCGGCGCCTCGGAGCGGCCTTGACCTGGATCAAGGGGCGAAGGGGTCGGGTTCCGGTCCACCGTCGCCTAGCCCCCGTTGACGCAGATCATGGCGCCAGAGCGCCGCGGCTGGAAAGTTCGAATCCAGGTTTAGACGAGTCGTCGCGAGGAGAAAATCATGGTTGAGAAAACTGGCAAGGTCGATGTCAAGAAGGCCGAGCGAGGGGGCTCCGAACTTCCCTCGGTGTTCGATTGGTCGCGCCCGCTGACGGATCTCCGCGGCGAGGTCGATCGTGTCTTCGAGAGCTTCATGAAGGGCTGGCCGCAGATGCCCCGGGCGTCCTTCGCCGCGGACTGGCGCGAGCTATCGCCGAGCGTCGACGTGAGCGAATCCGACGAGGCCTACGAGATCGCGGTCGAGCTGCCGGGCATGGACGAACAGGACGTCGAGCTCACGTTGCGCGACGACATGCTCACCCTGTCCGGCGAGAAGAAATCGGAGAAGGAGGAGAAGAAGAAGGACTATGTCCTGAGCGAGCGCAGCTATGGCAGCTTCAAGCGCAGTTTCCGGCTGCCGACCGACATCAACCCCGATAAGATCAGCGCCGAGCTGAAGCAGGGGATCATGACGATCACCCTGCCAAAGACAGCCGAGGCTCAGGAAAACAAGAAAAAGATCGCCATCACCTCGAAGTAGTCTGTTCAGGCCCATGAATGCGCCGGTTTCCCGCCGGCGCCCAAGCGAGGAAGTCGAGTGATGACCAGCAAAACGGCAACACGCGCAGCCGCCGCGTCCGGCAAAGGAGTGCATCAGGGGCAACCGGCTCCGATCGACATGAGCACGCTCGCCGAGGCGAACCAAGCCAACCTCGAAGCGGTCATGGCGAGCGGCGCGGCGTTCTTCGACGCGATGACGACGATGAACCAGGAGCTGGCCGGTTTCGCCACCCGGCGCCTGCAGATGGCCATCGAACGCTCCGAGGCCTTGATGCGCTGCGATCAGCCGGAGACCCTGCTGCAGGCCCAGATGGACTTCAGCCGCCACGCCTACGAGCAGTACCTGATCGAGGCGGCCAAGCTGATGACCATGGCGGCCGAGATCACCGAAGAGTGCTGGCGGCCGCTGCAGACGCGCAGCCTCTCGGCGCTGCACCAGCTGCACCGCCGCTGAGCCCGCTCCGAGGCCCGAAGCCGGCTGTTCAAGTCCGCGCCGGCACGGCATAAGATGTCGCCTCGCGCGTGCGCCGGGGCTAGACTTGTTGGAGCCGGAGCTTGTCCGTTCGAAATCTCGAGTTCCTGCTCCGGCCGGCCTCCGTCGCCATCATCGGCGCTAGCCATCGGCCCCAGTCGGTCGGAAAGGTTCTGGCATCGAACCTGTTCCGCGGCGGTTTTCAGGGCCCGATCATGCCGGTCCATCCGCGCAGCGTGGCGGTCGAAGGCGTGCTCGCCTATCGCGACGTCGCCGCCCTGCCCCGCGCGCCCGATCTCGCCGTTATCGCGACGCCGCCGGAAACCGTAGCATCCCTGGTCCACGAACTCGGCGCCCGCGGCACCAAGGCGGCGGTAATCGTCACAACGGGTTTCGGCGCGGCGGGTGAGGACGGCAAGGCATGCCGTCAGGCTGTGCTCGATGCGGCGCGGCCGCACTGCCTGCGCGTTGTCGGCCCCAACTGCCTGGGGCTCCAAGTTCCCGCCCTGGGCCTCAATGCCAGCTTCGGTCATATCCAAGCCGAGAGCGGGGGCCTCGCCTTCGTCACCCAATCGGGCGCCATGATCACCACCATGCTCGACTGGGCGGCGCCCAAAGGGATCGGATTCTCGGAAGTGGTCTCGCTGGGCGACATGGCCGACGTCGACTTCGGCGACATGCTGGACTACCTCGCGATCGATCCGGCGACCCGCGCGGTCCTGCTCTACGTCGAGGCGATCACCGACGCCCGAAAATTCATGTCGGCGGCCCGCGCCGCCGCGCGGATCAAACCGGTGATCGTCATCAAGGCGGGCAGGTTCGAAGAGGGCGCCCGGGCCGCTGCCTCCCACACGGGTGCGCTGGCCGGCGCCGACGAGGTCTACGACGCCGCCTTCCGGCGCGCGGGCATGCTGCGGGTGCAGACTCTCTACGAACTCTTCTCGGCCGCAGAGACGCTCTCGAGCGGGATCAAGGTGCGCGGCGACCGCCTGGCCATCATGACCAACGGCGGTGGCCTGGGCGTGCTCGCCTGCGATGCCCTGGCGGAGCACGGCGGCAAACTGGCGGAGCTGCCCGATTCCCTGATCGAACGGCTCGATGCCGTATTGCCGCCGACCTGGAGCCGGAGCAATCCCATCGATCTGATCGGCGACGCGACGGGCGCGCGCTACGCCGCAGCGCTCGAATGCCTGCTCGAGGACAAGAGCGCAGACGCACTGCTCGTCCTGCACTGCCCCGTCGCCGTCGCCGATTCGAGCGAGGTTGCCGCCGCGGTGATCAGCGCACTCAAAGGTAGCCGACGGCCGGTGCTGGCCGCCTGGCCCGGAGACTTCGCCGCCGCCGAGGCGCGCAGGATGCTCGCGGGCCAGGGCCTCGCGGTTTACCAGACGCCCGAGGATGCCGTTTCAGCCTTCGCGCACCTGGTGACCCATCAGCGCAACCAGGCGCTGCTGATGGAAACCCCGGAGTCCCTGCCCAAGGGGATCACGCCCGATCGCGACGCGGCGCGCGCCGCTATCGCGGGGGCGCTGGCGGACGGCCGGGACTGGCTGACCGAGCCCGAAGCCAAAGACGTGCTGGCCGCCTACGGCATCCCCGTGGTGCCCACCCGGATCGCCGCCGACTCCCACGAAGCGGCTCGGGCCGCCGAAACTCTGGGCTTTCCGGTCGCGCTCAAGATCCTCTCGCCCGACATCACCCACAAGAGCGACGTCGGCGGCGTTCTCCTGCAGCTGGAGAACGCCGCTGTCGTGCGCGCCGCAGGTGAAGGCCTCCTGGCCCGGGTCCGGCGCCTGCAGCCGGAGGCCCGTATCACCGGTCTCACGGTCCAGACAATGATCGAGCGCGGCGAGGCCCATGAGCTGATCCTGGGCGCCAAGGTCGACCGCCAGTTCGGCCCGGTGATCCTGTTCGGCGCCGGCGGCACGGCGGTCGAGGTGGTCCGGGATCGGGCCGTCGCGCTGCCGCCGCTCAATCTGAACCTCGCTCGTCAGCTCATGGCCGATACGCGGATCCACGCGTTGCTCCAGGGTTATCGCGAGCGCCCCGCAGCGGCGATCGACGAGATCGCCCTGGCGCTGGTCAGGCTGTCGCAGCTGGTTGCCGAGATCGCCGAGGTCGTCGAGGTCGACATCAATCCACTGCTGGCTGATTCGGACCGGGTGATCGCCCTTGACGCCCGAATCAAGGTCGCTCCGGCGGAGGGACCCGCCCAGCGCCGTCTCGCCCTGCGTCCCTACCCCGAGGAGTTGGCCGAGACGGTCCAGCTCTCTGACGGCCACCCCGTGCGCCTGCGTCCAATCCGCCCGGAAGACGAGCCGTCGCTTCAGGAAGGCTTCAAGAAGCTGTCGGAGCAGGACGTGCGCATGCGCTTTTTCGCCCCCATCAAGGCGCTCGATCACCGCACGGCGGCGCGACTGTCTCAGATCGACTACGATCGCGAGATGGCCTTCGTCGCCTACGATCCCGAAGTCGGGTCGGCCGACCTCTGGGGCGTCGTTCGCTGCCACGCCGACCCGGACAAGGCGCGCGCCGAGTTCGCGATAACGGTGCGCTCCGACCGGAAGCAGCGGGGCCTGGGCTCGGCGCTGATGACCAAGCTGGTCGACTACTGCCGCGAACAGGGCATTGGCGAGGTGTGGGGCGACGTGCTGTCGGAGAACAGGGCCATGATCGGCCTCGCCAAACGCTTCGGCTTCAAGGAGCGTCGCGACCCCGATGAAGCGGGCATAGCGCGCGTCACGCTGGCGATCGGCGGCTTTGACCGGGATCAAGGCGGGACCGGCTGACCTCGTCATAATGCCGCTGCGGTGTCGGGTGCCGGGCGAGCCCTCGATGGCCAGCTCGCGGACGGCGGCTCTTTGAAACATGGCGGAGGTGAGGCGATGTTTTTCATGCAGTGGACTCCGGGCATGAGCGTCGGCGTCCCGGAGTTGGACGACGATCACAAGGTCCTGATCCGGGTCATCAACCAGCTCGCCGAGAACGCCGAGAGCGACGGGCGCCCGGCGGTGGTTCGGCAATGCCTCTACGCCCTGATGCGCTATGCCGAGTACCACTTCGGCCGCGAAGAGGAAGTCATGAACGCCTGCGGCTTCCCCGAGCTGTCGACCCATCGCGAGGAACACCAGAGGTTCATCACGAAGATTCGCAGCGTCGCCGCGAGCTTCGAGCAAGGCGAGAGCGGTCCCGAGGCGGCCGCGGGCAAGACCACGGCATCGATCAAGGATTCGGAAACCGGTGCGCGACTCGACCAGGAACTCCTGGACTTCCTCAAGAACTGGCTGAATCACCACATCCTGGTGATCGACATGGCATACCGCCCATTGGTCGAGAACCGCCCCGAAGCGCGCGAAGCCGCCAAAGCCTTCAAAGCCGCCGACGTATGGTGGAGCCAATAGCGGCGGCCAGACGTCCGCTCGCTCCACGCCTTATCTTACGAGAACCCTATTTCAGCGGGAACTTCACACCGGCAATGCCGAGTGGCGCCAGGGGCGCACGGGCCTTGAGCGCCTTAACGTCGGGCACCAGGAACTCGGTCGGCGAGAAAAACGTCAGGAGGCGGTCTTTCTTTACCCGACCCAGGACCCGGCTGACCGTTTCCGGCGTTAGCCCCAGATAGTCGGCGATGTCGCCGCGGCCCATCGGCAAGCGGACCAGGAACCCTTCCGGTGTCGGGCGGCCCAGCCGACCCGTCATATCTGCCAGGAACAGGCAGATTCGCTCCATCGCGTCCAGGCGGCCGAGCGTCACGAGATGGGCCGACGCCCGCCTGACCTGCTCCTGGGCGACCTGAAACAGGGCGGCCCCGCAAACGGGCTCGGTGCCGATCCGGTCGGCGATCTCGGCGCCCAGGTCGAGCTCGCAGAGCCAACTTGGCGCCAGCGCCTCGACCCAGATTTCCGCCTCGTCGGCGCCCGCCACCGGCCCCACGACTTCGCCCGGAACCGACAGGCAGACGATCTGCCGGCGGCCGTCGCGCAGGTTGGTACAGGTCGAGACCAGACCATTGAGGACAGTCCAGATCCGCAGGCTCATACTGGCGCGGATTCGTTCTCCTCGTTCGAGCTGCCGGCCCCGTGGCGGCATTTCGCTCGGCATCAGCCGGCACAGCTCGGTCGCGCAGTCTCGGCAGGAGCCGCCACGGTCCATCGGCCGTTGATGGTGATCGATCGGAGTATCGAGCAAGCGTACCCCCGCTTTTTCCTTGGCTGGCGGAAGCCCGAAACCTCTGCCTTCGCGGCCCGCCAGCTCACCTTGGGCGGACAAAAACCGCCGGGCATTGACTTGGATCAAGCGTCCGGCCGATCAGAGCCCGAGCCGCGACCAATGAGATTTTTTTGACTTAAATCAGAGCGGACCTCCCGAATCTCGTCTAGCGTTTTTGAGCATGCTATTGCGGTCCTGCCGCATCCGACGGGCGGCCGGGCCGAGAAGGACGGCACGGGGGAAACAAATATGAGAGCGGTTCTGTTCGCTTTGCTGACGTTGCTGGTCAGCGGCACCGCGATGAGTGCCCAAGGTTGCCTGACCTGCCACGAGGGAATCGAGCGTTTCACCGACGGACCGATGATCGAACAGATCGAGGCCCTGGGCGCCGACCACGGCGATCCTGCGGGCTGCGTCATGTGCCACGGCGGAAACCCGGCGGCGACGACCAGCGCGGAGCAGGCCCACAAAGGCGCGCCCGCCTCGCTGATCGAGGCCGACGGTCCCGACCGCTTCTTCCCCGACCCCGGCGCCGTCTGGATCGCGGACAAGACCTGCGGCCAGTGCCACCCCGGCTACGCCGAACGGGTCGCGAAGTCGCTGATGAACACCGAGGCCGGCAAGCTGCAGGGCAACCTGTGGTCCTGGGGCGTGCAGAAAGATCACAAGGTCATCTGGGGCAACTACACCCTGACCGACGACGACGGGCCCGAACCCATGGTAGGGACCGACGAATACAAGGCCTACATGACCGCCTACGTGGCGGCCCATCCCGACCAGATGCCTTCGCGGATGACGCAGGTGCCGGCGGTCGATGTCACCCAGATACCGAAGCATCCCAATCTGGCCGGCATTACCTATTCCCGCCAGCAGTGCCAGCGCTGCCATGTCGGGGTGAACGGACGCGAAAAGCGCGGTGACTATCGCGGCGCCGGCTGCTCGTCCTGTCACGTTCCCTATTCAAACGACGGCTTCTACGAGGGCGGCGACCCGACGATCTCGAAGGAACAGCCGGGCAAGCTTCTGGTCCACCGCATGCAGGCGACCCGCAAGTCGAAGGTCCAGGTCGGCGACCTGACCTACTCTGGGATTCCCTCGGAGACCTGCAACTCCTGCCACAACCGCGGCAAGCGGATCGGCGTCTCCTATCAGGGAATCATGGAGTTCCCCTACGGCTCGCCCTACACCGCGACCGGCGGCAAGCAGCCCAAGCTGCACACCAAGAACTATCTCTTCATCAAGGACGACCTGCACCACCAGGTCCAGTCGCGGCCCGGCAATCCGGAAGGCGGCATGCTGTGCCAGGACTGCCACACCACGGTGGACATGCACGGCGACGGCAACCTGCCGGGCACGACCCTCGCCCAGGTCGAGATCGAGTGCGAGGACTGCCACGGCACGACGACCAAGTTCCCCTGGGAGCTGCCGCTCGGCCACGGCGAGGAGCACGGCAAGCAGATCGCCCAAACGCCCCGCGGCCTCGCCGACGACATCACCGATGAGCAGTACATGGCCACGGTCTACGATGCCGAGGACGGCTATCTCCTGACCGCCCGCGGCAATCCCTACGGCAACGTGGTCAAGCGGGGCGACAAGGTCATCCTCCATTCCGCCTCGGGTCTCGAGTTCGAGGTCCCCGTGCTGAGGCAGATCGCGGTCGACGATGCCTGGAAGAACCAGAACGCCAAGGTCGCCATGGGCTCGGTCAACCGGCACATGGAGCAGCTCGAGTGCTACGCCTGCCACGCCGACTGGGCGCCGCAGTGCTATGGCTGCCACATCACGGTCGACTACTCCAAGGGCAAGACCGACATCGACTGGATCGCCAATGCCAACGCGCGCGGTGAAGACGGCCTGACGGCCGACGCCCCGCTCGGCACAAACGGGCTGACCACCGCCGGCAAGGTCTCCGAGACCCGCTCCTACCTGCGCTGGGAGGAGCCGACCCTGGGGATCAACGGTGAAGGCCGGGTGTCGCCCATGATGCCGGGCTGCCAGGTCATCACCACGGTGATCGACCAGGACGGCAATACGGTGGTCCACAACAAGACCTGGATGACCCCCGACGCCGGCGGCACCAAGGGACTCGACCACGCCGCGGTTCAGCCGCACACCGCCGGCCGCCTGGCGCGCAGCTGCGAGAGCTGCCACAACAACCCCAAGGCGCTCGGCTACGGCATCTCGGACGGGCGTTTCCTGAAGGGTTACGAGGACGGCTTCGTGGTCGACCTCGAAACCGCCACGGGCGACATTATCCCGAGGCAGACCAGCATGCAGTCCCAGCCGGTACCTTCGCTCGACCACGATCTGAGCCAGATCGTGACGCGCGAGGGCAAACAGCTGGTCACGGTCGGTTCGCACTGGCCGCTGACCGGGCCCCTGCCCCAGGAAGTGCGGGACAAGATGGAACGCACCGGGCTCTGCATGGGCTGCCACCAGAACATGACCGACGAAGACCTCTGGGCCAAGGTCAACTCGGAGGCCTTCGTCAACAACGAGGAGCACCAGGCGGTCATGGACGAGGCCATTCATGCCCTCGCCAAGGAGAAGGAGTGAGTAGCCATGCGCAGATACTTTACCGCCCTGCTCGGCGCGCTGCTCCTCGCGCTTTCCTTCTCCTCGAGCGCGACGGCTGCCCAGCCCTATAGCGCCGTCGATCTCCTGCAGGCCTGCACCGAGGCGGACAACGACGCCCGCTGGGGCGAGGTCGCGGAGCTGGAGTGCGAGCAGTACATCATGGGCTTCGTTCACGCCCTCCTGGAGCTCAAGGAGGGCAGTGTCTGCCCGCCGGCGCAGAACACCGCCGACGAGGTGCGCTGGGCCTACATGCGCTGGGTGCACGCAGACTACGGCGCGCACAAGGACATGACCGCCGGCAATGCCCTCCTGCAAACGCTGCGCGAGAAGTTCGGGTGTAACTAGACCGCGGCTTGACCCAGGAACGGGACCAATTTGACCCGGTATTGCTTTACTGCTCGCTCATGCCGGTGACAGCCGTCGACATCTAGCGATTGGCTTCGTCGATCCAGTCGAGCGCCCGCGCTTCGAGGAAGTCGTAAAAGGGGTTGTGCCGGATGCGGATGAGCCAGTCCGTTGGGAGGCGCAGCAGGCCTCGCTCGCCCTGAATGGCCGTCGGCCCGAGAAAGATTCTGTCCCCGTTCTCCGGCGGTATGCGTCCGTAGAGCGGATCGTCCGGCGGGAACGGCAGGGCGACATGGGATAGGGAAAGAAGTCCCCGGGGCCACTCCGTCTCGAGCCGGACCGTCTTCGTGATCCCGGGCGAGAATGGCGGCTTGTGGCGCGCCACGACCGCTCTGCTCTCAGGGTTCTCGTTGGTGACGAAGGTCACGGAAAACGGCAGGTCCGTCTCCGCCATCAGCCTGTCGGTCAGGGGCGCGGGGTCCGTCACCATCAGCTTCGACGTGACCGCGAAGCGGTTGATGTCGAACAGCACGAGCTCGTGGCGATTCGGCGCCAGGCGGCCGAGCAAATTGTCGACCACTGCATTGAGCGTGACCGTCATGTCGGCCGTCGACTTGAACACCTGGACCGGCGGGAGGACGTCCTCGGGGCTGGCTTCGGCGCGCTCGCGCACGCGCCGCGCCACCAGCCGGGTCAGGCGGTGAACCTGCGCCCCCGCGTTGGTGGCGAAGGAGTTGTACTTGTAGGGGTCGAACTCGAGCATGACCTGCAGCCAGGCGAGCCCTCCCAAGCCTGGGAACTCACCCAGGGCATTCTTGAACCCGGCGAGCGCGGCGGCCGGATGGATGCCGACCGCCGGCGAGATCAGCACGAGCGAGGCTGGCACCGGCAGGTCCCGGTCTTCCTGGGCGTCGAGCGTGTAGTTCAGCGCCAGGGACGCGCCGGTCGAATAGCCGACGACGTGGAGCGGCTTGCTGCCGGTCTCGGCGTCCAGATGCTCGGCGCCCAGGCGCACCGCCTCGGCCATGTCGCGCCAGGTGAAGCTTGTGAGACCCGAGGGTGCCGTGCCGTGTCCGGGCAGGCGTAGCGCGACTACGTGATAACCGCGCTTGTTGAGCGCGTCACCCAGGTTCCGCAGCGTATAGGGCGCGTCGGTCAAGCCGTGCAGCAGCAGCACGCCGCCCCGCGGCCGCTTAGCCGGCCACTCGAAGCTCCGGTTCCAATCGGGTTCGCGGCCGCGGGGATCGGCCGCGCTGCCGGGACTGTAGCGGAACGTCGCGAACTCCGGCCCGGTCGGGGCATCGGCGTAAACCTCGTCGTCGAGCTGCTGGAACAGTTCCCGTTCCAGTTGGAGATAGTCGTCGAAGGTCCGGACCTCGTCGGTCCTGCTGGCGGTGAACTCCGCCGTGAGATCTTCCGTGTGCCAAGGCTCGACATCCGGAGCGGCGCAGCCCGGCACGACGGCGAGGAG
>JASJEC010000043.1 GCA_030064845.1 Kiloniellales bacterium | reverse complement strand
CCGTTACTTCAAGATACCGGCGACGACGCCGGCGCCGACGGTGCGGCCGCCTTCGCGGATCGCGAAGCGCAGGCCCTCGTCCATGGCGATCGGCGCGATCAGCTCGATCTCCATCGCCGTGTTGTCGCCCGGCATCACCATCTCCGTGCCTTCCGGCAGGTTCACAACACCGGTCACGTCCGTCGTCCGGAAGTAGAACTGCGGACGGTAGTTGGTGAAGAACGGCGTGTGCCGGCCGCCCTCCTCCTTGGTCAGGATGTAGGCCTCGGCCTTGAAGTTCGTGTGCGGCGTGATCGACCCCGGCTTCGCCAGAACCTGACCGCGCTCCACGTCCTCGCGACCGACACCGCGCAGCAGCGCGCCGATGTTGTCGCCCGCCTCGCCCTGGTCGAGCAGCTTGCGGAACATCTCGACGCCGGTAACAACCGTCTTGCGCGTCTCGCGGATGCCGACGATCTCGACCTCCTCGCCGACCTTCACCACGCCGCGCTCGACACGGCCCGTCACGACCGTGCCCCGGCCCGAAATCGAGAAAACGTCCTCGATCGGCATCAGGAACGGCTTGTCCTTCGGACGCTCCGGCTGCGGAATGTAGTCGTCCACGGAGTTCATCAGCTCCATGATCGAGTTCTTGCCGATCTCGTCCTCCCGGCCCTCAAGAGCGCAGAGCGCAGAGCCGCGCACGATCGGAATGTCGTCGCCCGGGAACTCGTAGGAGCTCAGAAGCTCGCGAACCTCGAGCTCCACCAGGTCCAGAAGCTCAGGGTCGTCCACCTGGTCGACCTTGTTCATGTAGACAACGATCGCCGGAACGCCGACCTGCCGCGCCAGCAGAATGTGCTCCCGGGTCTGCGGCATCGGGCCGTCCGCCGCCGAAACCACAAGGATCGCGCCGTCCATCTGCGCCGCGCCCGTGATCATGTTCTTCACGTAGTCCGCGTGACCCGGGCAGTCGACGTGCGCGTAGTGCCGGTTGCCCGTCTCGTACTCAACGTGAGCCGTCGAGATCGTGATGCCGCGAGCCTTCTCCTCCGGCGCCTTGTCGATCTGGTCGTAGTCCGTGAAAGCGGCACCCCCGGCCTCGGCCAGAACCTTCGTGATCGCCGCCGTCAGCGTCGTCTTGCCATGGTCAACGTGCCCGATCGTACCGACGTTGCAGTGCGGCTTCGTACGCTCAAACTTTGCCTTTGCCATCGTGTCTCGATGCTCCGTTCGTCTCGGTGTTCTCTACTCGCGCGCCGGTTCTCTCCGCTAACCAGGCCGCCTAGCCGGCCAGCTTCGCGGCAACCTCGTCAGCTATCCCCTTCGGCACCGGCTCGTAGTGATCGAAGTGCATGGTGTACTGCGCCCGGCCCTGGCTCATGGACCTGAGCGTGTTGACATAGCCGAACATGTTGGCGAGCGGCACCATGGCGGAGATCACCTTGGCGTTGCCGCGGTCCTCGATGCCGGTCGGCGTGCCGCGCCGGCTCTGGATGTCGCCCATCACGTCGCCCATGTAGTCTTCCGGCGTAACCACCTCGACCCGCATCATCGGCTCGAGCAGGGTCGGACCGGCCTTGCCAATGCCCTCGCGGAAGGCCGCGCGGGTGGCGATCTCGAAGGCGAGTACGCTGGAATCGACGTCGTGGCTGGCGCCGTCGACCAGCGTCGCCTTGAAGTCGATCATCGGGAAGCCGAGGATCACGCCGGTCTCCCGCGCCTGGTTCAGGCCCTTCTCGACGCCGGGCACGTACTCCTTGGGCACGGAGCCGCCGACCACCTTGTTCTCGAACTCGAAGCCGGCGCCCGGCTCCTGCGGCTCGAACTGGATCTTGACCCGGGCGAACTGACCGGAGCCGCCGGTCTGCTTCTTGTGGGTGTAGTCGATCTCGGCCGCGCGGCTGATGGTCTCGCGGTAGGCGACCTGGGGCGCACCGACGTTGGCGTCGACCTTGAACTCCCGCTTCATGCGGTCGACCAGGATCTCGAGGTGCAGCTCGCCCATGCCCTTGATCACGGTCTGGCCGCTCTCCGGGTCGGACGCGACCTGGAACGAGGGATCCTCCTGCGCCAGACGGCCGAGCGCCACGGCCATCTTCTCCTGGTCGCCCTTGGTCTTGGGCTCGACCGCGACCTCGATGACCGGATCCGGGAACTCCATGCGCTCCAGGATGACCGGGTTGTTGTGGTCGCAGAGCGTGTCACCCGTCGTCGTGTTCTTCAGGCCCGCGATCGCCACGATGTCGCCGGCGTGGGCCTCCTTGAGGTCCTCGCGCTCCTTGGCGTGCATCAGCAGCATGCGGCCGATCCGCTCGCGGTTGCCCTTGACCGAGTTCAGCGCCTGGGTGCCGCTCTGCAGCACGCCGGAATAGACCCGGACAAAGGTGAGCGAACCGACGAAGGGGTCGGTCATGATCTTGAAGGCGAGCGCGGAAAGCGGCGCCGAGTCGTCGCTCGGGCGCTCGACGGGCTCGTTCTTGTCCGGCGTCACGCCCTTGACCGGCGGCACCTCCAGCGGCGACGGCAGGTAGAAGACCACCGCGTCGAGCAGCGGCTGGACGCCCTTGTTCTTGAAGGCAGAGCCGCAGAGCACCGGGACGAACTTGAGCTCGCAGGTGCCCTTGCGGATGCAGCGCCGGAGGGTCTCCTCGTCGGGCTCGTTGCCCTCGAGGTAGGCCTCCATCGCCGTGTCGTCCATCTCGACCGCGGTCTCGACCAGCTTCTCGCGGGCGATCGCCGCCTCGTCGGCGAGGTCGGCCGGGATCTCGACCTCCTCGAACTCGGCGCCGAGGGATTCGTCCTTCCAGATGATCGCCTTCATCTGGACCAGGTCGACCACGCCGCGCAGCTCGGATTCGGAGCCGACCGGCAGCTGCACGACCAGCGGCGTCGCGCCTAGGCGGTCGACGATCATGTCGACGGTGCGCTCGAAGTTCGCGCCGACGCGGTCCATCTTGTTGACGAAGCAGATGCGCGGCACGGCGTACTTGTCGGCCTGGCGCCACACGGTCTCGGACTGCGGCTCGACGCCGGCGACCGCGTCGAACACCGCGACAGCGCCGTCGAGCACGCGCAGCGAGCGCTCGACCTCGATGGTGAAGTCGACGTGGCCCGGCGTGTCGATGATGTTGATCCGGTGGTCCCGCCAAAAGCAGGTGGTCGCGGCCGAGGTGATGGTGATGCCGCGCTCCTGCTCCTGCTCCATCCAGTCCATGGTGGCGTTGCCGTCGTGCACTTCGCCGATCTTGTGCGAACGGCCGGTGTAGTACAGCACGCGCTCCGTGGTCGTGGTCTTGCCGGCATCGATATGCGCCATGATGCCGATGTTGCGATAGAGATCGAGTTTGGTGCTTCGGGCCATGGGTCCGCTCTCTCTATTCTGCCGTCCGGGCTACCAGCGGTAGTGCGAGAAGGCCTTGTTGGCCTCCGCCATGCGGTGGGTGTCTTCGCGCTTCTTGACCGCCGTGCCGCGGTTGTTCGAAGCGTCCATCAGCTCGCCGGCCAGGCGCTCCGACATGGTCTTCTCCGAGCGCCCGCGCGCGGCCCCGATGAGCCAGCGGATGCCGAGCGCCTGGGCCCGTTCGGAGCGCACCTCGACCGGCACCTGGTAGGTCGCGCCGCCGACGCGGCGCGAGCGCACCTCCAGGTCCGGCTTCACGTTGCCCAGCGCCTCGTGGAAGACCCGGATCGGGTCCTGGCTCGAGCGCTGCTGGATGCGGTCGAAGGCGCTGTAGACGATTCCCTCGGCGACCGACTTCTTGCCGTCGAGCATGAGGCTGTTCATGAACTTGGTGAGGACGACGTCGCCGAACTTGGCGTCCGGCAGGACTTCCCGCTTCTCGGCGCGGTGACGACGGGGCATGGCTGTTCCTCGGTCCTACTTCGGCCGCTTGGCGCCGTACTTGGAACGGCGCTGGCGGCGGTCCTTCACGCCCTGGGTATCGAGCGTGCCGCGGATGATGTGGTAGCGCACGCCCGGCAGGTCCTTCACACGGCCGCCGCGGATCATGACCACGGAGTGCTCCTGAAGGTTATGGCCCTCGCCGGGAATGTAGCTGGTCACCTCGAAGCCGTTGGTCAGGCGCACCCGCGCCACCTTGCGCAGGGCCGAGTTCGGCTTCTTCGGGGTGGTCGTGTAGACCCGCGTGCACACGCCGCGCTTCTGAGGGCAGGCGTCCAGGGCCGGCACCTTGTTGCGCGAGACCGGCGCCTGGCGCGGCTTGCGGATCAATTGGTTAATCGTCGGCATCCACCTGGTTCCTCGGACAAGCTCCCGCGAGTCGAACCTCTCGGGGCGCACCCCTTCAGAGGTGCGAAAGACCGCAAGGCGAGCAATGGCTCGCTCCCCGCGGTCCGGTTTATCAACGCAACGGATGGCTATGGTTCCGTTTACCCTGCGGAACTCCGTTTAGATCAACGAGGATCTACCACCAGTCCCGTCAAAGCGCGCGGATACTACGTCCGCGCCTATACCACGTCAAGCCGCGATTTAAGGCTTTTTCAGGGGTTTATCGGATCGGAATGGGCCGAAAACCTGTAGAAAAATGTCCCAGAACCGGCTCCGATCGCAAGATTCTTTCGCTAGCGTCCGGGGTGATTCTCAGCCGCTCACTTTCGCTGCCTGGGTGAGCTCCGGCGCGAATCGCTCGAAAGCCCGAAACAGCTTCTTGTGGAGGCGCCGGCACAAAAAAGCCGCGCCCCTCGAGCGGATCATGTTTTGACGGAAGCGCTTCGCGGTTCCGGCAAAACATGTGATTCCGCTCTACATCATAGGTTTAGAGCAAATTCACCGGGTTGATGGATCGCCCGTGGCGATTCCATCAAACCCGGATCTGCTCTAGAGGGAGCGCGGCTCTTTGCTTGAGGTCTGGCAGGTTTAAGCCGCCGGGCTCTGCTCGGCCTCGCCGGCGGCCTCGGCCGCCAGGTCGCTGAGCGCCGGCTCCTCGGCCTCCTTCTCGGCCTGGGCTTCCTTCTCGGCCAGCAGGACGCGGTCCCGATCGGCGGCCACCTTGCGCACCCGGTTCATCACCGAGCCGGTGCCCGCCGGGATCAGGCGGCCGACGATGACGTTCTCCTTGAGCCCGATCAGGTCGTCGTGCTTGCCCTGGACCGAAGCCTCGGTCAGGACCCGCGTGGTCTCCTGGAACGAGGCCGCGGAGATGAAGGAGCGGGTCTGCAGGCTCGCTTTGGTGATGCCCTGCAGGACCGGCGTGCCCTTGGCGGGGCGGCCGTTCTCCTTCATGACCTTGTCGTTGACCTGCTCGAACTCCTCGCGGTCGACCTGCTCGCCGACCAGGAAGGTGGTCTCGCCGGCCTCGGTGATCTCGACCTTCTGCAGCATCTGGCGGACGATCACCTCGATGTGCTTGTCGTTGATCTTGACGCCCTGCAGCCGGTAGACGCTCTGGATCTCGTTGATCAGGTACTCGGCCAGGGCCTCGACGCCCAGGACCTCGAGGATGTCGTGGGGCACGGGGTTGCCGTCCAAGAGCTGGTCGCCGACCTGCACGTAGTCGCCCTCCTGGACCGCGATGTGCTTGCCCTTGGGGATCAGGTACTCCTTGGGCTCCACACCCTCCTCGGCGGGCACCACGACGATCCGGCGCTTGGTCTTGTAGTCCTTGCCGAACTCGACCCGGCCCTCCAGGTCGCTGATGATGGCGTAGTCCTTGGGCTTGCGGGCCTCGAACAGCTCCGCCACGCGCGGCAGGCCGCCCGTGATGTCGCGGGTCTTGGAGGTTTCCCGCGGGATCCTGGCCAGAACGTCGCCCGCCTTGACGTGGGCGCCGTTGTCGACCGAGAGGATCGCGTCGACCGACATGAAGTAGCGGGCCTCCAGGCCGTTGGCCAGCTTGACCACCTCGTTCTTGTCGTCGCGCAGGGTGATGCGCGGCTTGAGGTCGTTGCCCCGGGGCTGCTGCTTCCAGTCGACCACCACGCGGTTGGCGATGCCGGTCGTCTCGTCGGTGACCTCGCGCATGGAGACGCCCTCCATGAGGTCCATGTAGTTGGCGATACCTTCCTTCTCGGTGATGATCGGCAGTGTGTAGGGGTCCCACTCCGCCAGCCGCTGGCCCTTGGTCACCTCGGCCTCCTCGTCGACCAGGAGCTTGGCGCCGTAGGGCACCCGGTGGCGGGCCCGCTCGCGCCCCGAGGAATCGGTCAGGACGATCTCCAAGTTGCGGCCCATCACGACCGGCACGCCCTCCGAGTTGATCACCACGTTCCGGTTCTTGATCGACACGGTGGCCTCGACCGGCGCCTCCACGCTGGACTGCTCGGCGCCGCGCTGGGCGGCACCGCCGATGTGGAAGGTCCGCATCGTCAGCTGGGTGCCAGGCTCGCCGATCGACTGGGCCGCGATCACGCCGACCGCCTCGCCGACATTGACCTCGGTGCCCCGGGCCAGATCGCGACCGTAGCAGGTGGCGCAGACGCCGCTGCCCGACTCGCAGGTCAGCACCGAGCGAATCTTGACCTCGTCGATGCCGGCCCGCTCGATCTCCTCGACCTTCTTCTCGTCGATCAGCCCGGCCGCCGGCACGAGCACCTTGCCCGACAGCGGATCGAGCACGTCGACCGCGGCGGTCCGCCCGAGGATCCGATCGGCCAGCGGCGCGATCACCTCGCCGCCCTCGATCACGGCGCGGGCGGTCAGACCCCGCTCGGTGCCGCAGTCCTGCTCGACGATGATCGCGTCCTGGGCGACGTCGACCAGCCGGCGGGTCAGATAGCCCGAGTTGGCGGTCTTCAGCGCCGTGTCGGCCAGGCCCTTGCGGGCGCCGTGGGTGGAGTTGAAGTACTCCAGCACGGTCAGGCCTTCCTTGAAGTTGGAGATGATCGGCGTCTCGATGATCTCACCGGACGGCTTGGCCATGAGGCCGCGCATGCCGGCGAGCTGCTTGATCTGGGCCGCCGAACCGCGGGCGCCGGAGTGCGCCATCATGAAGACGGAGTTGATCAGCTTGCCCTTTTCGCCGGACATCACCTTCATCATCTCGTCGGCCACGGCGTCGGTGCAGGTCGACCAGACGTCGACCACCTTGTTGTACTTCTCGCCGCGGGTGATCAGGCCCTCCAGGTACTGTTGCTCGAACTCCTTGACCTGCTTCTGGGCCGTCTCGACCAGCTTGATCTTGGCGTCCGGCACGATCAGGTCGTCCTTGCCGAAGGAGATGCCGGCCCGGCAGGCGTAGCCGAAGCCGAGCGCCATGATCCGGTCGGCGAAGATCACCGTCTCCTTCTGGCCGCAGTAGCGATAGACGATGTCGATGACCTCGGTGATTTCCTTCTTGGTGAGGAGACGGTTGATCAGGCTGAAGGGCACCAGGGCGCTCTTCGGCAGCACCTCGGAGAGGATCATGCGGCCCGGCGTGGTCTCGACCACGGCGGTGCGCTCGTTGCCCTCGGGATCGACGTCGGTCATTCGCGCCTTAACCTTGCTGTGCAGGGTGATCGCCCCCTGCTCCAGCGCGAATTGGATCTCGCCCATATCGGCGAAGGCCATGCCCTCGCCCGGCTCGCCCTCGCCCTCCATGGTCAGGTAGTAGAGCCCGAGGACGATATCCTGGGACGGCACGATGATCGGCTTGCCGCTGGCCGGCGAGAGGATGTTGTTGGTCGACATCATCAGCACGCGGGCCTCGAGCTGGGCCTCCAGCGACAGCGGCACGTGGACCGCCATCTGGTCGCCGTCGAAGTCGGCGTTGAACGCCGTGCAGACCAGCGGGTGCAGCTGGATCGCCTTGCCCTCGATCAGCACCGGCTCGAAGGCCTGGATGCCGAGGCGGTGCAGGGTCGGCGCCCGGTTGAGCAGCACCGGGTGCTCGCGGATCACCTCTTCGAGGATGTCCCAGACCTCGGGGCGCTCCTTTTCGACCATGCGCTTGGCCGCCTTGATGGTCGAGGCCATGCCGTAGAGCTCGAGCCTGGAATAGATGAAGGGCTTGAACAGCTCGAGCGCCATCTTCTTCGGCAGGCCGCACTGGTGCAGCTTGAGCTCCGGGCCGACCACGATGACCGAGCGGCCCGAGTAGTCGACGCGCTTGCCCAGCAGGTTCTGGCGGAACCGGCCCTGCTTGCCCTTGAGCATGTCGGACAGCGACTTGAGCGGGCGCTTGTTGGCGCCGGTAATCACCCGGCCGCGCCGGCCGTTGTCGAACAGCGCGTCGACCGACTCCTGCAGCATGCGCTTCTCGTTGCGCACGATGATGTCCGGCGCCCTGAGCTCGATCAGGCGCTTCAGGCGGTTGTTCCGGTTGATCACCCGGCGGTACAGGTCGTTCAGGTCCGAGGTGGCGAAGCGGCCGCCGTCGAGCGGCACCAGGGGCCGGAGCTCGGGCGGAATCACCGGCACGCTGTCGAGAATCATCCACTCGGGGCGCGCCCCGGACTCGATGAAGGCCTCGACCAGCTTGAGGCGCTTGACCAGCTTCTTGCGCTTGGCCTCGGAGTTGGTCTCCTTCAGCTCCTCGCGCAGATCGCGCCGCTCGTCCTCGAGGTCGAGCGCCTTCAGCATGACCTTAAGCGCCTCGGCGCCGATCATGGCGCTGAAGGCGTCCTCGCCGTACTCCTCCTGGGCGTCGAGGTACTCGTCCTCGCTCAGCAGCTGGTGCTGCTTGAGCGGCGTCAGGCCGGCCTCGACCACGATGAAGCTCTCGAAGTAGAGCACCCGCTCCAGGTCCTTGAGCGTCGAGTCGAGCAGCAGGCCGATGCGGCTCGGCAGGGACTTGAGGAACCAGATGTGCGCCACCGGGCTGGCCAGCTCGATGTGGCCCATGCGGTCGCGGCGCACCTTGGACAGGGTGACCTCGACGCCGCACTTCTCACAGATGATGCCGCGGTACTTCATCCGCTTGTACTTGCCGCAGAGGCACTCGTAGTCCTTGATCGGCCCGAAGATGCGGGCGCAGAACAGGCCGTCGCGCTCCGGCTTGAAGGTCCGGTAGTTGATGGTCTCCGGCTTCTTGATCTCGCCGAAGGACCAGGAGCGGATGCGCTCGGGGCTGGCGATCGAAATGCGGATCTGGTCGAAGCTCTGCGGTCCGCTCGGCTGGCCAAAGAAATTCATCAACTCGTTCATCGGTATCTCCCGATAGACTGTGTTTCAAAGCCCGGTGCCACAATCGCGGCAGGGCGGCCGGCCCGCCCCGCCGCGACCGGCACTAGAGGCTGTCCTGCTTCAGCTCGACGTTGAGGCCGAGGGACCGGAGCTCCTTCACGAGGACGTTGAAGGACTCCGGTATGCCCGCCTCGAAGTTGTCGTCGCCCTTGACGATGGCTTCGTAGACCTTGGTCCGTCCGGACACGTCGTCCGACTTCACTGTCAGCATCTCCTGCAGGGTGTAGGCGGCGCCGTAGGCCTCCAGGGCCCAGACCTCCATCTCGCCGAAGCGCTGTCCGCCGAACTGCGCCTTGCCGCCCAGCGGCTGCTGGGTGACCAGGCTGTAGGGGCCGATCGAACGGGCGTGGATCTTGTCGTCGACCAGGTGGTGCAGCTTGAGCATGTAGATGTAGCCCACCGTCACCGGCCGATGGAAAGTCTCGCCCGAGCGGCCGTCGGTCAGGGTGACCTGGCCGGAGGAGTCGAGACCCGCCTTGTCCAGCATGGTCAGGATGTCCTCTTCGCGCGCGCCGTCGAACACAGGCGACGCGATCGGGATGCCGTTGCTCAGGTTGCCGGCGAGCTCGTGCAGCTCTTCCTCGCTCATGTCGGCGATCTCGGCCTTATAGGTATCCGGGCCGTAGATCTCCTTGAGCTTGTCGCGCAGCCCGTCCTTGCCGGTCCCGCGCTTGACCTCGGCCAGCAGGTTGCCGATCTGGCGGCCGAGTCCGTCGCAGGCCCAGCCCAGATGGGTCTCCAGGATCTGCCCCACGTTCATGCGGCTCGGCACGCCCAGCGGGTTGAGCACGATGTCGACCGGCGTACCTTCGTCGGTGTAGGGCATGTCCTCCATCGGCACGATCTTCGAGATCACGCCCTTGTTGCCGTGACGACCCGCCATCTTGTCGCCGGGCTGCAGCTTGCGCTTCACCGCGACGAAGACCTTGACCATCTTCATCACGCCTGGCGGCAGCTCGTCGCCGCGCTGCAGCTTGTCGACCTTGTTCTCGAAGCGCTTGGTCAGCTCGTCGATCGAACCGTCGAACTGCTTGACCAGGGCCTCGATGTCGGCCTGGCGCTGATCGTTCTTGACCGAGAACTGGCGCCACTGGCCCGGCGTGTAGTCGGACAGCGTCTTCTCGCTCAGTTTTGTGCCGGACTTGAAGCCCTTAGGCCCGCCGACCGCCGTCTGGTTGACCAGCAGGTCCCTCAGCCGGCTGAAGAAGCTGCGCTCCAGGATCGCCTTCTCGTCGTCCCGGTCCTTGGCCAGGCGCTCGATCTCGGCCCGCTCGATCGCCAGGGCGCGCTCGTCCTTGTCGACGCCGCGCCGCGAGAAGACCCGCACGTCGACCACCGTGCCGGTCACGCCCGGCGGCACTCTGAGAGAGGTGTCGCGCACGTCCGAGGCCTTCTCGCCGAAGATCGCCCGGAGCAGCTTCTCCTCCGGGGTCATCGGCGACTCGCCCTTGGGCGTAACCTTGCCGACCAGGATGTCGCCCGGCTGCACCTCGGCCCCGATGTAGACCATGCCGGCCTCGTCCAGGTTCCTAAGCGCGTCCTCGCCGACGTTCGGGATGTCGCGGGTGATCTCCTCCTGGCCCAGCTTGGTGTCGCGGGCCATGACCTCGAACTCCTCGATGTGGATCGAGGTGAAGACGTCGTCGCGCACGATGCGCTCGGAGATCAGGATCGAGTCCTCGAAGTTGTAGCCCTGCCAGGGCATGAAGGCGCAGAGCACGTTGCGGCCCAGGGCCAGCTCGCCCAGCTGGGTCGAGGGGCCGTCGGCGATGATGTCGCCGCGCTGCACCTCGTCGCCGACCCGCACCAGCGGGCGCTGGGTAATGCAGGTGTTCTGGTTGGAGCGCTGGAACTTGAGCAGGTTGTAGATATCGACGGCCTGCTCGCCGCTCGAGGTCTCCTCGGTCACCCGGACCACGATGCGCTGGGCGTCGACCTGGTCGATCACACCCGAGCGGCGCGCGGCGATCGCCACGCCCGAATCCCGGGCCACGGTCTCCTCCATGCCGGTGCCGACCAGCGGCGCCTCGGCCTGGAGCAGCGGCACGGCCTGGCGCTGCATGTTGGAGCCCATCAGCGCCCGGTTGGCGTCATCGTTCTCGAGGAACGGGATCAGCGCCGCCGCGACCGAAACCAGCTGCTTCGGCGAGACGTCGATGAACTCGATGTCCTCGGGGCGCGCGACCAGGTACTCGCCGCCGCGCCGGCACGAGATCAGGTCCTCGGTCAGCTTGCCCTTGGCGTCGAGTGCCGCGTTGGCCTGGGCCACGGTGTAGCGGCCCTCGTCCATCGCCGAGAGGTAGATCACCTCGTCGGTCACCTTGCCGTTCTCGACCCGCCGGTAGGGGCTCTCGATGAAGCCGTACTGGTTCACCCGGGCATAGGTCGCGAGCGAGTTGATCAGGCCGATGTTGGGGCCCTCCGGGGTCTCGATCGGGCAGATCCGGCCGTAATGGGTCGGGTGCACGTCGCGCACCTCGAAGCCGGCGCGCTCGCGGGTCAGACCGCCCGGACCGAGCGCCGAGAGCCGCCGCTTGTGGGTGATCTCGCTCAGCGGGTTGGTCTGGTCCATGAACTGCGACAGCTGGGACGAGCCGAAGAACTCGCGCACCGCGGCGGCGGCCGGCTTGGCGTTGATCAGGTCGTGGGGCATGACCGAGTCGATCTCGACCGAGCTCATGCGCTCCTTGATTGCGCGCTCCATGCGGAGCAGGCCGACCCGGTACTGGTTCTCCATCAGCTCGCCGACCGAACGGACCCGGCGGTTGCCCAGGTGGTCGATGTCGTCGATCTCGCCCTTGCCGTCCTTCAGCTCGCAGAGGATCTGCAGGATCTTCAGGATGTCCTGCTTGCGCAGGGTGCGGACCGAGTCGTCAGTCTCGAACCCGAGACGCGAGTTCATCTTGACCCGGCCGACCGAGGAGAGGTCGTAGCGTTCCGAGTCGAAGAACAGACCCTTGAACATGGTCTCGGCGGTTTCCAGCGTTGGCGGCTCGCCCGGGCGCATGACGCGGTAGATGTCGATCAGCGCCTCTTCGCGGCTGCTGTTCTTGTCGACCGCCAGGGTGTTGCGCATGTAGGCGCCGACGTTGACGTGGTCGATCGCCAGCACCTCGATCTCGTCGATGCCGTTGTCCGCCAGGTCCTTCAACAGGGCCTCGGTCAGCTCGTCGCCGGCCTCGCAGATGACCTCGCCAGTCTCCGGATTGATGTAGTCGCTGGCGACGTAGCTGCCGTCCAGCTCCTCATCGAGCACCTTCTGGTCCTTGAGACCCTGCTCGATCAGCTTCTTGGCCAGCCGCGGCGTAACCTTGGCCCCGGCCTCGGCGACCACCTTCCCGGTGTCAGCGTCGACCAGGTCTCGCACCAGCTTGACGCCACGCAGCCGCTCGCCGTCGAAGGGCGTCCGCCAGCCGTCCTCGAGCCGGCGGTAGGGGACCTTGTCGTAGAACAGTTCGAGGATCTCCTCGGGCGACATGCCGATCGCCTCGTGCGGCTCGAGCACCGCGCCCTCGTCGTCGCGCTTCCCGCGCAGCGCCTCGGTATCGGCGCTGTCAAGCGCCATCAGCAGCGTCGTCGCAGGCAATTTGCGGCGCCGGTCGATGCGCACATAGACTAGGTCCTTGGCGTCGAACTCGAAATCCAGCCAGGAGCCGCGGTAGGGAATTACCCGCGCGGCGAAGAGATACTTGCCCGAGGAGTGGGTCTTGCCCCGATCATGATCGAAGAAGACGCCCGGGCTGCGGTGCATCTGGCTGACGATGACCCGTTCCGTGCCGTTGATGATGAAGGTGCCGTTGGGCGTCATCAGGGGCATATCGCCCATGTAGACGTCCTGCTCTTTGATGTCGCGAATCGAGCGGGCCTCGGTGTCCTCGTCGATATCCCAGACCACGAGGCGCAGGGTCAGCTTGAGCGGCGCAGCGTAGGTCATGCCCCGCTGCTGGCACTCCTCGACATCGTACTTCGGCTCCTCAAGCTCGTAGTCGACGAACTCGAGCGTCGCCCGCTCGGAGAAATCAGTGATCGGGAAAACCGACTTAAAGGCCTCCTGCAAGCCGCAGTAGCGGCGGTCGGTAGGCTTGATCTCCATCTGGAGAAATTGATCGTAGGACGTCTTCTGGACCTCGATCAGATTGGGCATCTCCGACACCTCGGCGATGCGACCGAAATTCTTGCGAATACGCTTCCGACCGGTAAACGATCTCGTCATGTCCCGTCCTTCGTTGAGCAGCCCCGAGCCCCGCGCCGGCTCAAGGCGAATCCGCCCTGGAAACCGGCGCGGGCTCGTCCCGCACCGACCGCCAAGGCGCAAACGGCCGGCCCGGCGCGCGCGAGGCCGCGCGCGCCGTCCGGCTTTCGAGTGTCTTCGTACAGCTTCTCAAACTACTTGAGCTCGACAGTCGCACCGACCTCCTCGAGCTTCTTCTTGATCTCCTCGGCTTCTTCCTTGCCGGCGCCTTCCTTGACCGGCTTGGGCGCAGCCTCGACCAGATCCTTGGCCTCCTTGAGGCCGAGTCCGGTGATCGCGCGAACTTCCTTGATCACGTTGATCTTCTTGTCGCCGATCGCGGCCAGAACCACGTCAAACTCGTCCTTCTCGGCCGCGGCCTCGCCGCCGGAGCCCGCATCGGCACCTGGGACCGCCATGACCGCCGCAGGCGCGGCAGCCGAGACGCCCCAAGCGTCTTCCAGCTTCTTGGAGAGCTCGGCGGCCTCCAAGACCGTGAGCTTCGAGAGCTCGTCTACCAACTTGTCTAGATCAGCCATTTTTCAAGTGTCTCCTTGGCTTGAACTTCTTGTCCTCGTTCCGAATCACGCCGCGTCGCTCTTGGAGCCGTAGGCGCTGAAGACCCGGGCCAATTGTCCCGCAGGGGCCTGCGTGACACCGGCCAGCTTGGTGGCCGGGGCCTGCAGCAAGCCGACCAGCTTGCCGCGCAGTTCGTCGAGCGATGGCAGCTTCGCGAGCGCGTTGACGCCATTCACGTCGAGAACCTGTTCGCCAAGCGCGCCGCCGATAATCACAAGCTTCTTGTTCTTGTCGGCGAAATCGACGCAGACCTTGGCGGCCGCCACCGGATCGACGGAGAAAGCCATCGCCGTCGGCCCGGACAGCAGCGGGTCCAGTGCCTTAAACTTCGTGCCCTCGAGAGCGAGCTTGGTGAGCCGGTTCTTGGTCACCTTGTAGCCGGCGCCGGCCGCTCGCATCCGCCTCCGCAGGTCGGTCGACTCGGCGACCGTCATCCCAGACTGCTGGGTGACGACCACGAGAGCCACCTCCTGGAAGGTCCGATGGAACTCGGCCACCAGCTGCTCTTTTTGTGCTCGATCCACGGATCATCTCCGCTTTGGTCCGCTTCCTCGCCAGGGGCCAGGAAACGTCCCGGTTGCACGAGGACTTCCGGAAACAGAACCGGAAGTCCGGTTACCCTGTCCCAGAAGCTCAAGCCTTTCGCGGTCCGGTTTCGGACCGCCAGTCAGCTCGCCTCCCGTCTGCGCAGGCCCCGAACCCGGGCTTAAGCGTCAACGCGACGCACCTACGGTCTTGGACAGGATCGGGCCGCCGGCTCGCGCCGCCCGCCCGATATCCCGCCGCCACCCACGGGGGCCACGGCGGAAATCCTCAATCGCCCTCGGCGCTGGCCCTCAGGCCGTCGCCGACAGGTCGCTCACCTCCAGTCTCACGCCCGGCCCCATGGTCGAGCTGAGAGAAACCTTTTTGATGTACGTGCCCTTGGCGCCACTTGGTTTGGCCGCGTTGATCGCCTTGACGAAAGCCCGGACGTTTTCCGCCAGCTGCTCCTCCGCAAAGCTCGCCTTGCCAACGCCGGCATGGATGATGCCGGCCTTCTCGGCCCGGAATTCGACCTGGCCGCCCTTGGCCGCCTTGATCGCCTCGGCCACGTCGTTGGTGACAGTGCCCAGCTTGGGGTTCGGCATCAGGCCGCGGGGGCCGAGGATCTTCCCGAGCTTGCCGACCACCGGCATCATGTCCGGGGTCGCCACGCAGCGGTCGAAATCGATCTCACCGGCCTGTACCTTGGCCGCCAGGTCGTCGGCGCCGACCAGGTCGGCGCCGGCGGCGGTCGCCTCCTCGGCCTTGCCGGCCTTGGCGAAGACGGCAACGCGAACCGACTTACCGGTTCCGTTCGGCAGGGTCACCACGCCGCGCACGTTCTGGTCCGCGTGCCGCGGGTCGACACCGAGGTTCATCGAGATCTCGACCGTCTCGTCGAACTTCGCCTTGGCCCCTTCCTTGACCAGCTTGACCGCCGCTTCGAGGTCATAGTGGGCCGTACGGTCGACGCCGTCGTAAGCCTGCTTGAGCCGCTTTCCTGTCCGCGCCATGGTCCCTACTCCACCACTTCGAGGCCCATGGAGCGGGCCGATCCGGCGATGATGTTCATCGCCGCGTCTACGTCGTTGGCGTTAAGGTCGGCCATCTTCGCCTCTGCGATCTCGCGCAGCTGGGCTTTGGTGACCTTGCCGATGGTTTCCCGGCCCGGTGCGCTGCCGCCCTTCTGGATGTTGAGCGCCTTGCGCAGGAAGTAGCTGGCCGGCGGGGTCTTGGTCTCGAAGGTGAAGGAGCGGTCGCTGTAGGCCGTGATGATCACCGGCGTCGGCGTACCCGGCTCCACGTTCTGCGTGGCCGCGTTGAAGGCCTTGCAGAACTCCATGATGTTGAGCCCGCGCTGACCCAGCGCCGGCCCCACAGGCGGAGACGGGTTGGCCTGCCCGGCCTTGATCTCCAGCTTGATGTAACCCGCAATCTTCTTTGCCACTGTCTACCCTTTCTATCCCTGGGCTTCGCGGTACGGACGCTCACCGGACTTTGCGAGCGGCCTCCCGCGGAACCGGCGTCGCCGCCGGCGGTACGCGCCTCGCGGCGCTAGAGTTTTTCGACCTGCGTGTACTCCAGCTCGACCGGCGTGGAGCGGCCGAAGATCGAGACCGCGACCTTGAGGCGGGCCCGCTCCTCGTCGACCTCCTCCACGAGGCCGTTGAACGACGTGAAGGGTCCGTCGGCCACCCGGACCTGCTCCCCGATCTCGAAGCTGATCGTCGGCCTGGGCCGCTCGACGCCCTCCTGGACCTGCTGCAGCAGCCGCTGCGCCTCGGCCTCGCTGATCGGCGTCGGCTTGCCCCGCTCGCCGAGAAAACCCGTGACCTTGGGCGTGTTCTTCACCAGGTGCCAGGACTCGTCGGTCAGGTCCATCTTGATGATCACGTAGCCCGGAAGCAGCTTCCGCTCCGAGGCGATCTTCTGGCCGCGCCGCACCTCGACCACGTCCTCGGTCGGCACGACGACCTCCTCGAAGAGGTCTTCCATGTGCTTCTGCCTGGCCTGCTCCTGAATCGACTCGGCGACCTTCTTCTCCGAGCCGGAGTAGGCGTGAACGACGTACCAGCGCGCGGTCATGTCCGCCTAGCCCCCCAGCCGGAGCAGGAATTGAATGGCCTCGGACAGGATCAGGTCGACGAAGAAAAAAAACACGGCGGCCAGGAACACCATGATGAACACCATGATGGTGGTGATCGTGGTTTCCTTGCGTGTCGGCCAGGTGACCTTGGAGACCTCCTGTCGGACCTCCCGCATGTACTGACCGGGGTTCATCTTCGCCATCGCCTAAGCTCTCTTCAAACCGGGCCCTGACCCGGGGGTATCCGATCCGCGACCGCCGCGGTCCGGGCTGGCAGGAGTGGAGGGACTCGAACCCACAACCCCCGGTTTTGGAGACCGGTGCTCTGCCAGTTGAGCTACACTCCTTCGTCGCGTGCCCGGAACGGGCTCCTCGATCGGGCTCCCGTTACTTCAAGATACCGGCGACGACGCCGGCGCCGACGGTGCGGCCGCCTTCGCGGATCGCGAAGCGCAGGCCCTCGTCCATGGCGATCGGCGCGATCAGCTCGATCTCCATCGCCGTGTTGTCGCCCGGCATCACCA
>JASJEC010000042.1 GCA_030064845.1 Kiloniellales bacterium | reverse complement strand
GGTGATGCCGGGCGACAACACGGCGATGGAGATCGAGCTGATCGCGCCGATCGCCATGGACGAGGGCCTGCGCTTCGCGATCCGCGAAGGCGGCCGCACCGTCGGCGCCGGCGTCGTCGCCGGTATCTTGAAGTAACGGAGAGGCATGTGACTCGGCCTTCCGGTCCCAGGGATCGGAAGGCCGAAGTCCAAATAGGATAAAGTCCATGGACAGCCAAAACATACGCATTCGCCTCAAGGCCTTCGATCACCGGGTGCTCGACCAGTCGACCTCGGAGATCGTGCATACGGCCAAGCGCACCGGCGCCAGGGTTCGTGGACCGATTCCCCTGCCGACCCGGCTCGAGCGCTTCACGGTGCTGCGTTCGCCGCACATCGACAAGAAGAGCCGGGAACAGTTCGAGATCCGCACCCACAAGCGGCTGCTCGACATCGTCGACCCGACGCCGCAGACGGTCGACGCCCTGATGAAGCTCGATCTCGCCGCCGGCGTCGACGTCGAGATCAAGCTCAACGGATAAGGCCATGCGTACGGGATTGATCGCCAAGAAGCTGGGCATGACCCGCGTGTTCGACGACCGCGGGGACCACGTGCCGGTCACCGTCCTGCACATGGACGGCTGCCAGGTCGTGGCCCGGCGCACCAAGGAGACCGACGGCTATACCGCGCTGCAGCTCGGCGTCGGCAAGGCCAAGGTCAAGCGGGTCGGCAAGCCGATGCGCGGGCACTTCGCCAAGGCCAAGGTGGAGCCGAAGCGCAAGGTCGCCGAGTTCCGGGTGGCCGAGGACGCCCTGCTCGATGTCGGCACCGAGCTCTCGGTTGAGCACTTCGTGTCTGGACAGTACGTCGACGTGGTCGGCACCTCGATCGGCAAGGGTTTCGCCGGCCCGATGAAGCGTCACGGCATGGCTGGCCTCAGGGCGAGCCACGGCGTCTCGATCAAACACCGCAGCGGCGGTTCGACCGGCAACAGCCAGGATCCGGGCAAGGTCTTCAAGGGCAAGAAGATGGCCGGCCAGATGGGTGATCGGCAGGTCACGACGCAGAATCTCCAGATCGTTTCAACCGACCAGGACCGCGGCCTGATCCTGATACGAGGCGCTGTTCCGGGCTCCGAGGGCGGTTGGGTCCTGATCAGCGACGCGATCAAGCGCGGCCGGCCCGACGAGGCGCCCTATCCGGCGGGCGTGCGGACGGGAGCGGCCCCGGCGGAGGCGGAGACGCCCGCTCCCGAGGCGGCGCCGGAGCCCGAGGATAGCCCGGCGGCCGAGGCCGCGCCGGAGCCCCAGGAAGCGCCGGCCGAGCAGGCGGCTCCCGAGGCGGAATCGGGCGCGGACAGCGAGAAGAAGGACGGCTAAGCCATGAAATGCGCTGTCACGACCCTGGACAACAAGAAGGCGGGCGACATCGAGCTCGACGAGAGCGTCTTCGGCCTCCCGGTCCGTGCCGACCTCTTGGCCCGTATGGTCAACTGGCAGATGGCCAAGCGCCGCGCCGGCACCCACAAGGTCAAGACCCGGGGCGAGGTCTCCGGCTCGACCCGCAAGCAGTACCGCCAGAAGGGCACGGGCCGCGCGCGGATCGGCGCGGGTGACGTCTCCCAGTTCCGCGGCGGCGGCATCGCCTTCGGCCCGGTGGTGCGCAAGCACGACCACGCGCTGCCGAAGAAGGTCCGCAAGCTGGCCCTCAAGACCGCGCTGTCGGCCAAGCTGGCGGACGGCAAGCTGATCGTTCTGGACTCGGCCAAGGTCGAGGACGCCAAGACCAAGGACCTGACCGCCAAGCTCGACAAGCTCGGCTGGACCTCGGTGCTTTTGATCGACGGTGCCGAGGTGGACGGCGGCATGGCGCGCGCGGCGCGCAACCTGCCGCAGATCGACGTGCTGCCCCAGATCGGCGCCAACGTGCGCGACATTCTGCGGCACGACACCCTGGTCTTGACCAAGGATGCGGTTTCGGCGCTGGAGGCGCGACTGAAATGAGCAGGGCCCGTTCACGCGTCGCGGTGGAGACCAAGGTCTCCAGCCAGCGGCTCTACGAAGTCGTCCGAGCGCCGGTGGTGACCGAGAAGTCGACCCTCGCTTCGGAGCACAACCAGGTCGTATTCCGGGTCCCGCTGGACGCGTCCAAGCCGGAGATCAAGACCGCCGTCGAGGATCTGTTCAAGGTCAAGGTGAAGGCGATCAACACCCTGCGTCAGAAGGGCAAGACCAAGCGTTTCCGCGGCCGTCCCGGCAAGCGGAGCGACGTCAAGAAGGCCTACGTGACGCTCGAGGAAGGTCACAGCATCGACGTGACCACGGGGATCTAGGGACATGGCACTCAAGACCTTCAATCCGGTAACGCCTGGCCGCCGCGGGCTGGTCCTGGTCAACCGCTCCGAACTGCACAAGGGCAAGCCGGTCAAGAAGCTGACGGTCGGCCTGACCGGCAAGGGCGGACGCAACAGCACCGGCCGGATCACGGCGCGTCGGCGCGGCGGCGGCCACAAGCGGCGCTACCGCCTGGTCGACTTCAAGCGGCGCAAGTTCGACGTGCCTGCGACCGTGCAGCGCCTGGAGTACGATCCGAACCGGACCGCCTTCATCGCCCTGATCGAGTACCAGGACGGCGAACAGAGCTATATCCTGGCGCCGCAGCGTCTCGCCGTTGGCGACAGCGTGGTCTCCGGCGAGCGGGCTGACATCAAGCCGGGCAACGCCATGCCGCTGGCCTCGATCCCGATCGGCACCATCGTCCACAACGTCGAGATGAAGGCCGGCCGGGGCGGCCAGATCGCCCGCTCCGCCGGGACCTACGTGCAGCTGGTCGGCCGCGACGCCGGCTACGCCCTGCTGCGCCTCTCCTCGGGCGAGGTCCGCATGGTCCGCGCCGAGTGCATGGCGACGGTCGGCGCGGTCTCCAACGCTGACCAGGGCAACATCAAGCTGGGCAAGGCGGGTCGCAGCCGCTGGCTCGGCAAGCGGCCGTCCGTCCGCGGCGTGGCCATGAACCCGATCGATCACCCCCACGGCGGCGGCGAAGGCCGCACCTCCGGCGGGCGCCATCCGGTGACCCCTTGGGGCAAGCCGACCAAGGGCGCGCGCACCCGAGCCAACAAGAAGACCGACGGCTTGATCGTGCGCCGCCGCCACAAGAAGAAGTAAGGAGCCAGTTCCGTGTCACGCTCCACCTGGAAAGGTCCGTTCGTCGACGGCTATCTGCTCAAGAAGGCCGAGGCCAGCCGCGCCAGCGGCCGGAACGAGATCATCAAGACCTGGTCGCGGCGCTCGACCATCATGCCGCAGTTCGTCGGCCTGACCTTCGGCGTCTACAACGGCCACAAGTTCCTGCCGGTGCTGGTGACCGAGAACATGGTCGGTCACAAGTTCGGCGAGTTCTCGCCGACCCGGACGTTCTACGGCCACGCGGCCGACAAGAAGGCGAGGAGGGGCTAGGCCATGAGCAAGCCGAAGCACCCACGCGCTTTGAAGGACAACGAGGCCATGGCCAGCGCGTCGCCGCTGCGGAGCAGCCCGCAGAAGCTGAACCTGGTCTGCCAGGCGATTCGCGGCAAGAGCGCCGAGGCCGCGCTGGCCGAGCTGGCGTTCTCGAAGCGCCGCATCTCCGGCGACGTCAAGAAGGTCCTGGAATCGGCGATCGCCAATGCGGAGAACAATCACCAGCTCGACGTCGACCGCCTCTACGTCGCCGAGGCGACGGTGGGCAAGGCCCTCGTCATGAAGCGGTTTCGGGCCCGCGCCCGGGGCCGCGTGGGGCGTATCCAGAAGCCCTGGAGCCGACTTCGGGTGGTCGTGCGCGAACGTGAGGAGCGCGAGTAATGGGACATAAGGTCAATCCGATCGGGCTGCGCCTGGGCATCAACCGGACGTGGGACTCGCGCTGGTACGCCGACGACGGCTACGGCGACCTGCTGCACGAGGATCTCAAGATCCGGCGCTTCCTGACCAAGCGCCTGAAGCAGGCGGGTCTGTCGCGGATCACCATCGAGCGCCCGGCCAAGAAGGCCCGGATCACCATCCATACGGCCCGTCCCGGGGTGGTCATCGGCAAGAAGGGCGCCGACATCGAGAAGCTCCGCAAGGACCTGCAGGAGATGACCGGAAACGAGGTCCATCTCAACATCGTGGAGATCCGCAAGCCCGAGATCGACGCCACCCTGGTGGCCGAGAACATCGCCCAGCAGCTGGAGCGGCGCGTCGCCTTCCGGCGTGCCATGAAGCGCTCGGTCCAGTCGGCCATGCGCCTGGGCGCCCAAGGCATCAAGATCATCTGCGGCGGCCGGCTGGGCGGCGCCGAGATCGCCCGCGCCGAGCGCTACCACGAGGGGCGGGTGCCGCTGCACACGCTGCGCGCCGATGTCGATTTCGGCGAGGCGACGGCGATGACCACCTACGGTACTTGCGGGGTCAAGGTCTGGGTCTTCAAGGGCGAGATCATGGCCCACGATCCCATGGCCCAGGACAAGCTGGCCCAGGAAGCCCAGCCGAACCGCTGAGCACGAGAGCGTTAGAGGAACCACGGCCATGATGCAGCCGAAGAAGACCAAGTACCGGAAGCAGCACAAGGGGCGCATTCACGGTAACGCCAAGGGCGGGACGGCGCTCAACTTCGGCGCCTACGGCCTGAAGGCGACGACGCCTGGCCGGCTGTCGGCGCGCCAGATCGAGGCCGCGCGGCGGGCCATCACCCGCCACATGAAGCGCGTAGGCAAGCTGTGGATCCGGATTTTCCCCGACGTGCCGGTGTCGTCCAAGCCGGCCGAGGTGCGCCAGGGCAAGGGCAAGGGATCGCCCGAATGGTGGGCGGTCCGGGTCAAGCCGGGTCGGGTCATGTTCGAGCTGGACGGCATTCCCCGCGAGGTCGCCGAGCAGGCCTTCATCCTCGCGTCGGCCAAGCTGCCGATCAAGACCCGCTTCGTGACCCGCCTGGGCGAGGAGGGCTGAACCATGGGCGCCAGCGACCTGGTCGGCAAGACGGCCGACGAGCTTAAAGACAGCCTGCTGAGCCTGAAGAAGGAGCAGTTCAACCTGCGCTTCCAGAAGGCGAGCGGCCAACTCGAAAACACCGCGCGGGTGCGCCAGGTGCGCCGCGAGATCGCGCGAATCAAGACCGTGCTGCACAGCAAGCAGCAAGGCGCTTCTTAGGAGTCCCTAACCCATGCCGCGTCGAATTCTCCAGGGTGTCGTGGTCAGCAGCAAGGCCGACAAGACGGTCACCGTCTTGGTCGAGCGGCGCGTCATGCACCCGGTCTACAAGAAGTTCATCAAGCGCTCCAAGCGCTATCACGCGCACGACGAGAACAACAAGGTTCAGGTCGGCGATACCGTGCGGATCCGCGAGTGCGCTCCGATCTCCAAGACCAAGTCCTGGATGGTGATCGAAGACAGCGCCGCTGCGGCGGCCGGCTGAGCTTAGGGAGTTGCGGTCATGATTCAGATGCAGAGTTCGCTCGACGTGGCGGACAACTCCGGAGCCAGGCGCGTGCAGTGCATCAAGGTCCTGGGCGGTTCCAAGCGTAAGTCCGCGGGCATCGGCGACGTCATCGTGGTCTCGGTCAAGGAGGCGATCCCCCGCGGCCGGGTCAAGAAGGGCGACATCCACCGCGCCGTGATTGTGCGCACGGCCAAGGAGGTGCGGCGCCAGGACGGCTCGGCGATCCGCTTTGACAACAACGCGGCGGTGCTGATCAACCGCCAGAACGAGCCGATCGGGACACGCATCTTCGGCCCGGTGACCCGCGAGCTGAGGGCCCGGCGCTTCATGAAGATCGTTTCCCTGGCGCCCGAGGTTTTGTGATGGGCCAGCAGAAGAAGATGAAGAAGTTCAAGATCAAGAAGGGCGACCGCGTGGTCGTGACCACCGGCCGCAGCAAGGGCCAGACCGGTGACGTTCTGCGCGTCATCCGGGACGAGGACCGCGTGCTGGTGCAGGGGGTCAACATGGTCAAGCGTCACACGCGTCCGAGCCAGGCGGGCCCCGGCGGTATCGTCGAGAAGGAAGCGCCGCTGCACATCTCCAACGTCGCCCACATCGACCCCAAGGACTCCGAGCCGACCCGGGTCGGCTTCAAGACCTTGGGAGACGGCCGCAAGGTGCGCTTTGCCAAGCGCTCCGGCGAAGTGATCGACACGTGAACGGGACGCCGGTCATGAAACCGAGATTGAAAGAGCTCTACGAAAGCACGGTCAAGACCAACCTGACCGAGGAGTTCGGCTACAAGAACCAGATGCAGGTGCCGAAGCTCGAGAAGATCGTGGTCAACATGGGTGTCGGCGCGGCCGTGCAGGACAACAAGAAGGTTCAGGCGGCGGTCCAGGACTTGACGTTGATCACCGGCCAGAAGCCTGTGGTCACGAAGGCCAAGCGGTCGATCGCGACCTTCAAGCTGCGTGAGGGCATGCCGATCGGCTGCAAGGTGACCCTGCGCAGCGACCGCATGTACGAGTTCCTCGACCGCCTGATCACCATCGCACTGCCGCGCGTGCGCGACTTCCGGGGGATCTCGGGCAAGAGCTTCGACGGCCGGGGCAACTTCGCGATGGGCCTGAAAGAGCAGATCGTCTTCCCGGAGATCGACTACGACAAGGTCGACGAGATCCGGGGCATGGACATCGTGGTGTGCACCAGTGCCAAGACCAACGAGGAGGCCAAGGCCTTGCTCAAAGGTTTTGACATGCCGTTCAGCAACTGAGCGGCGAAACGAAAGGACGAGCGACGATGGCAAAAAAGAGCGCTGTCGAGAAGAATCGGAACCGGGGCCGGAAGGTCAAGAAGTTCGCCTCCAAGCGAGCGCGCCTGAAGGAGATGAGCCGGGACCGGACGCTGGCGCCGGAGGAGCGTTTCCAGGCCTCCCTCAAACTGGCCGAGCTGCCGCGCAATTCGGCCTCGAACCGCCTGCGTAACCGCTGCGAATTGAGCGGGCGGCCGCGTGGTTATTATCGCAAGTTCCGGCTGTCGCGCATCGCGCTGCGCGACCTGGCTTCGATCGGGCAGATCCCCGGTATGGTCAAGTCGAGCTGGTAGGAAAGGAGCGGCAAGATGGCGATGAGCGATCCCCTCGGGGATATGCTGACCCGGATCCGGAACGGCCAGCGGGCGCGCTTCTCCAAGGTGCGGGCGCCGGCGTCCAAGCTGCGTGCCAACGTGCTGGAGGTGCTGAAGCGCGAGGGCTACATCCGGGGTTACTACCAGTTCGAGGGCCAGTCCGGCATGTCCGAGCTGGAGATCGAGTTGAAGTACGCCGAGGGCGAGCCGGCGATCCGCGAGATCTCGCGGGTGTCCACGCCGGGCCGGCGGGTCTATTCGAAGATCAAGGAGCTGCCGCGGTTCTACAACGGACTGGGTATTGCGATCCTGTCCACGCCCCGTGGCGTCATGTCGGATCACGAAGCCCGCGCCGCCAACGTCGGTGGCGAAGTCCTGTGCCGCGTGTTCTGAGGGAAGAGCGATGTCACGCGTAGGGAAGAATCCGGTCGAGGTGCCGAACGGCGTCGAGGTGGCGATCAACGGCGCCATCGTGAGCGCCAAGGGCAAGCTCGGCCAACTGGCATACGAGACCACGCCCGAGGTGAGCGTGGCCATGGAGGACGGCAAGATCGTGGTGAAGCCTGTCGACGACTCCAAGGTCGCGCGCGCCATGTGGGGCACGACCCGTTCGCGCATCCAGAATCTGGTGACCGGCGTGTCGGAGGGCTTTACCCGCAACCTGGAGATCAGCGGTGTCGGTTACCGGGCCGCGGTCCAGGGCAAGTCCTTGAACCTGCAGCTGGGCTACAGCCACGACATCAACTTCGAGATCCCGGAAGGCATCTCGATCACCTGCGAGAAGCCCACGAGCATCAGCATCAAGGGCGCCGACAAGCAGCGCGTCGGCCAGGTCGCGGCGGAGATCCGGGCGTTCCGCAAGCCGGAACCCTACAAGGGCAAGGGCATCAAGTACGCCGAGGAGCAGATCCTCCGCAAGGAAGGCAAGAAGAAGTAAGACCATGCGCACGAGCAAGGAGATCCGCGACAGCCGCAAACGCCGCGTGCGGTCGCAAATTCAGCGGAAGAGCCGAGGCCGGATCCGCCTCTCGGTCTTCCGGTCCAGCAAGCACATCTATGCCCAGGTGATCGACGACCGTGAGGGTCGCACCCTGGCGTCCGCCTCGACGGTCGACAAGGAGCTCAAGGGCAAGCTGAAAACCGGGGCGGACCGCGACGCGGCTACCGCCGTCGGCAAGCTGGTGGGCGAGCGCGCGGTCAAGGCGGGGCTCAAGGAGGTCGTGTTCGACCGGGGCAGCTATCTCTATCACGGCAGGGTCAAGGCCCTGGCCGAGGCGGCCCGCGAAGCCGGCCTCTCGTTCTAAGGAAGACGTCATGGCACGAGCGCAAAGAGATTCACGCGGCGGCGGACGCCGGGACCAGCGCGGCGGTCGCGATCAGCGCCCCTCGGACGAGCCCGAGCTGATCGAGAAGCTTGTCGGCATCAACCGCGTCGCCAAGGTGGTCAAGGGCGGTAGGCGCTTCGGCTTCGCCGCCCTGGTGGTGGTCGGCGACGGCCGCGGCCGTGTCGGCCACGGCCACGGCAAGGCGCGGGAGGTGCCAGAGGCGATCCGCAAGGCCACCGAGCAGGCCAAGCGGCACATGGTCCGGGTCCCGCTGCGCGAGGGCCGGACACTGCACCACGACGTCAAGGGCCATTTCGGCGCCGGCCGGGTGGTGATGCGCGCCGCCGACGCCGGCACCGGCATCATCGCCGGCGGTCCGATGCGCGCCATCTTCGAGGCGCTCGGGGTGCACGACGTGGTCGCGAAGTCGGTCGGCACCGCCAACCCCCACAACGTGATCAAGGCGACCTTCGACGGTCTCGGCCGCTGCGCCAGCCCGCGCATGGTCGCCCAGCGCCGCGGCAAGAAGGTCGCCGAAGTGCTCGGCAAGCGCGACGCCGGCGCCGAGGCGCAGGAGTAGGGACCATGGCGGAGAAGAAGACCATCCGGGTGACCCAGATCGGCAGTCCGATCGGCCGTCGCGGCGATCAGCGCGCGACCCTGATCGGCCTGGGTCTGAACAAGATGCACCGCACCCGGGAGCTCGAGGACACGCCGTCGGTGCGCGGCATGATCAACAAGGTGAGCCACCTCTTGAAGGTCGAGGAGAGCGCCTGAGCGTCCGGGTTCGGGCGAGGCTCTCGGCGGCGGGGATCGTGGAACGATGAAACTGAACGAAATCGCGGACAACAAAGGCGCCCACAGGGCGCGCAAGCGCGTCGGCCGGGGCATCGGCTCGGGCATGGGCAAGACATCGACCAAGGGCCACAAGGGCCAGAAGGCGCGTAGCGGCGTGGCCATCAAGGGCTTCGAAGGCGGCCAGATGCCGCTGTTCCGCCGCCTGCCGAAGCGCGGCTTCGTCAACATCTTCGCCAAGCGCTATGTTCCGGTCAACGTCGGGCGACTGCAGCAGGCGATCGACGCCGGGCGGCTCGACGCCAAGGGCGAGATCGACGCCGCCGCTCTGAAGGGCGCGGGCATCGTCAAGAATGCGAGAGACGGTATCCGCTTGCTTGCAAAGGGTGAGCTCAAGGCCAAAGTGAAGGTAACCGTGGCCGGTGCGTCCAAGGCGGCGGTCGAGGCCGTCGAGAAGGCCGGCGGCAGCGTGACGATCCTGGACGCGAAGCGCGGCCAGGAGACCGGCGAGGCAGCGGCGTCGACCTGATGCCGAACGCTGACGTCGAAGGATAGGCCCCATGGCATCTGCCGCAGAACAACTAGCCTCCAACTTCAATTTCGGCGCCCTGTCCAAGGCGACCGAGCTCAAGAAGCGGATCTGGTTCACGCTGGGTGCGCTGATCGTCTACCGGCTGGGCTCCTACATTCCCATCCCCGGCGTCGATCCGCAGATTCTGGCCCAGCTCTTCTCGCAGCACCAGGGCGGCATCCTGGGCATGTTCGACCTCTTCGCCGGCGGCGCGCTGGGGCGGATGGCGATCTTCGCCCTCAACATCATGCCCTACATCTCGGCCGCCATCATCATGCAGCTCCTCACCGCGGTCTCGCCGCAGCTCGAGGCGCTGAAGAAGGAAGGCGAGGCGGGGCGCAAGAAGATCAACCAGTACACTCGCTACGGCACGGTGGTGCTCTGTATCTTCCAGTCCTACGGCATCGCTGTCGGGCTCGAGAGCAGCGGCGGCGGCGCGGTGATCGACCCGGGCCTGTTCTTCCGCTTCACCACGGTGGTGACCCTGACCGGCGGCACCATCTTCCTGATGTGGCTGGGCGAGCAGGTCACCCAGCGGGGCGTCGGCAACGGCATCTCGCTGATCATCTTCGCCGGCATCGTGGCCAACCTGCCCGCGGCAATGGCCCAGACCTTCGAGCTGGGCCGAACCGGCAACCTGGCGACCGAGTTCATCATCTTCCTGTTGTTCATGTCGGTCGCGGTCATCACCTTTATCGTCTTCGTCGAGCGGGCGCAGCGGCGCATCGTGGTGCAGTATCCGAAGCGCCAGGTCGGCAACAAGATGTTCGGCGGCGACTCGACCCACCTGCCGCTGAAGCTCAACACCGCGGGCGTGATCCCGCCGATCTTCGCCTCCTCGCTGCTGCTCATGCCGCTGACCGTGGCCGGCTTCTCCGGCGGCGAGGGCAGCCCCGAGTGGCTGACCTGGGTCACCGCGATGCTCGGGCGGGGCCAGCCGCTCTACCTCGCGATCTACATCTCGCTGATCGTGTTCTTCGCCTTTTTCTATACCTCGATCGTCTCCAACCCCATGGACACGGCCGACAACCTCAAGAAGCACGGCGGCTTCATCCCGGGCATCCGGCCGGGCAAGAACACCGGCGAGTACCTGAACTACGTCATGACCCGCCTGACCACGGTGGGCGCCGCCTACCTGGCGCTGGTCTGCCTGCTCCCGGAGATTCTGATCTCGGAGTACGCCGTGCCGTTCTACTTCGGCGGGACCAGCCTGCTCATCGTGGTCTCGGTCACCATGGACACCGTCGGGCAGATCCACTCCCACCTTCTGGCCCATCAGTACGAGGGCCTGATCAAGAAGGCCAAGCTGAAGGGGCGGCGCGGATGAATATCGTTCTCTTTGGCCCGCCGGGCGCCGGCAAAGGCACCCAGGCGAAGCGTATCGAGACCCGCTACAGCCTGATCCAGCTCTCGACCGGCGATATGCTGCGGGCGGCCGTTGCCGCCGACAGCGCCCTCGGGCGCGAGGCCAAGGCGATCATGGAGGCCGGCCAGCTGGTGCCGGACGAGCTCATGATCAAGATGATCGGCGAGCGGATCGACCAGCCGGACTGCGCCAAGGGGTTTATTCTGGACGGCTTTCCCCGGACGCTCGAGCAGGCCAGGGCGCTCGACCGCCT
The DNA here is from genome assembly GCA_030064845.1 of Kiloniellales bacterium. Classification (NCBI taxonomy): domain Bacteria; kingdom Pseudomonadati; phylum Pseudomonadota; class Alphaproteobacteria; order Rhodospirillales; species Kiloniellales bacterium. The sequence continues at coordinate 16,421 of JASJEC010000042.1, read as the reverse complement.
GCTCGAGGAGAAGGGCCTCAAGCTCGACCGGGTGGTCGAGATGAAGGCCGACGAGGACGAGCTGGTCCACCGCATTGCGGGACGCTTCACCTGCGCCAGCTGTGGCGCCGGCTACCACGACAGCTTTCAGAAGCCGGCCAAGGAGGGTGTCTGCGACGCCTGCGGTGGAACCAAGTTCACGCGCCGGGCCGACGACAACGAAGAGACGGTACGCAAGCGTCTGGTCGCCTACCGGGCCCAGACCGAACCCATCCTGCCTTATTACGCCGATCAGGGGATCCTGGCCCAGATCGATGGCATGGCGGAAATCGACGAGGTAACGAGGCAGATCGAGGCTATTCTGGACCGGTGAGAAACCTTGACTCGGGTTAGGCCAAGCCTATAATCCCGCGTCCCCGGCGCGAGAGCGTGCGGGCATTTTTACTTGGGCTGCCAGAACAGCGCGCTCACATACGGCAAATTCTGAGGAGACGGCGACGTGGCACGTATCGCTGGCGTCAATATACCAACGCAGAAGCGGGTCGAGATAGCCCTGACCTATATCCACGGCATCGGACGGACCAAGTCCAAGGCGATCTGTGCGGCCGTCGGTATCCCGGCCGAACGGCGGGTCAACGAGCTGACCGACGACGAAGTCGTGCGGATCCGCGAGTCGATCGACCGCGACTACGTGGTCGAAGGCGACCTGCGCCGCGACGTCGCGATGAACATTAAGCGGCTCATGGACCTCGGCTGCTATCGCGGCCTGAGGCACCGCAAGGGCCTGCCGGTCCGCGGCCAGCGGACCCACACCAACGCCAGGACCCGCAAGGGCCCGGCGCGCCCGATCGCCGGCAAGAAGAAGTAACGAGGAGTCAGCCATGGCCAAGCCACAGACCCGCTTGCGGCGCCGGGAACGCAAGAACATCACCTCGGGGATCGCGCACGTCAGCGCGACCTTCAACAACACCAAGATCACCATCACCGACGTCCAGGGCAACGCGATCTCCTGGTCGACCTCCGGCAGCCAGGGCTTCAAGGGCTCGCGCAAGTCGACCCCCTACGCTGCCCAGATCGCGGCCGAGGACGCGGGCCGCAAGGCCATGGAGCACGGCGTCAAGACCCTCGAGGTCAACGTCAAGGGCCCGGGGTCGGGCCGCGAATCAGCGCTCCGGGCGTTGCAGGCCGTGGGTTTCACGATCACGGCGATCCGGGACGTGACGCCGATCCCGCACAACGGATGCCGGCCGCCGAAGCGGCGGCGGGTCTAGCTTCTGCCGCAACCGCGTCGCGGGACGCGGGCGAGACGGCAGGCCGGCGGCCGCGGGAATGAGTTCCGCCGGTCGCCCCAAGGCCCTAGGGCCAGAACCGAAGGAAGAGACAGACGTGCAGAGCAGTCGCGAGGGCACAGCCGTGCTGCAGAAGAATTGGACCGAATTGATCAAGCCCAACAAGCTGGACATCCAGCCGGGCGCCGACGCCGACCGCGTCGCCAAGGTGGTCGCCGAGCCGCTGGAGCGCGGCTTCGGCCTCACCCTCGGCAACGCCCTGCGCCGCGTCCTGCTGTCCTCGCTCCAGGGGGCTGCGGTGACCAGCATCCAGATCGACGGCGTCCTGCACGAGTTCTCGTCGATCGCCGGCGTGCGCGAGGACGTCACCGACGTGGTGCTGAACGTCAAGGCCCTGGCGCTGCGCATGCACGGCGAGGGCCCGAAGCGGATGCGTCTGCGCGCCGACGGCCCGGGCGAGGTCATGGCCAGCCAGATCGAGACCGGCCACGACATCGAGGTCATGAACCCGAACCTGATGATCTGCACGCTGGACGACGGCGCGCGCATCGACATGGAACTGACCGTCGATACGGGCAAGGGCTACGTGCCCGGCAACCAGAACCGGCCCGACGACGCGCCGATCGGGCTGATCCCGGTGGACGCGGTCTTCTCGCCGGTGCGCAAGGTGTCCTACAAGGTCGACAACACTCGCGTCGGCCAGGTCACCGACTACGACAAGCTGACCATGGAGATCGAGACCAACGGCGCTGTCACCCCCGAGGATGCCGTCGCCTTGGCCGCGCGGATCCTCCAGGACCAGCTGCAGCTCTTCATCAACTTCGAGGAGCCGCAGATCCGCGCCCCCGAGGAGCAGGCGGCGGAATCGCCTTTCAACAAGAACCTCTTGCGGAAGGTCGACGAGCTGGAACTCTCGGTCCGCTCGGCGAACTGCCTGAAGAACGACAACATCGTCTACATCGGCGATCTGGTGCAGAAGTCCGAGGCCGAGATGCTGCGGACGCCGAACTTCGGCCGGAAATCCCTGAACGAGATCAAGGAAGTCCTGGCGCAGATGGGGCTCCACCTCGGGATGGAGATTCCGCACTGGCCGCCCGAGAACATCGAGGAACTGGCCAAGAAGCTGGACGAGCCTTTCTAGGCCGCGCCCGGCGGTTCCAAGACGAGGGGCCGCGGTGGCCCCGACCCCGCGTTTCCCGGCCGCCTCGCAGGCGGCCGCGGCGTAGGGGCCCTGACCATCGGTCTCGCGCGCGAGGCCCCAGGCATAGAGGAGGCATCGGCTATGCGTCACGGATTGAGCGGCCGGAAGCTGAACCGGACCAGCACACATCGCAAGGCCATGTTCGCCAACATGGCCGCGTCCCTGATCAAGCACGAGCAGATCAAGACCACGCTGCCCAAGGCCAAGGATCTGCGGCCCTATGTCGAGCGCCTCATCACGCTCGGCAAGCGCGGCGACCTCCATGCCCGGCGCCAGGCGCTCTCGGTGCTCCGGGACACCAAGATTACCGCCAAGCTGTTCGACGAGCTGGCCGAGCGCTACAAGGACCGCAGGGGCGGCTACACCCGGGTGCTCAAGGCGGGCTTCCGTTACGGCGACATGGCGCCCATGGGCGTGATCGAACTGGTCGATCGCGACCCCGACGCCAAGGGCCAGGATTCCGGCCCGACCATGGACGAGGCCGAGGGCGAGGACGAGGAGTCCTGAGGCCCCTTAGGGACCTGCCCCTGGCCTGCCGTGCCCAGCCCCGGCTACACACCTTTGTGTGAAGATCTGGCAAGCATCGGCCGCGGACCCTAGGTTCTGGGGATTGCGCTTTCCGAGGTGTTCTGCCGTGGCCCCTGCTGCTCGCCCTTTAACCCTAGTTGCCCTCGCTCTTCTGCTGATGGCCGGCGGAGCCCTGGCCCAGACCAAGGCGGTGCCCGGCTCGCGGGCCGAGGTCATGCTCTCCTTTGCGCCCGTGGTCCGGCAGGTCGCCCCCGCCGTGGTGAACATCTACGCCGAACGGGTGGTGACCCAGCGGGGCATCTCGCCGCTGTTCGACGACCCCTTCTTCAAGCGCTTCTTCGGTGACGATTTCGGGCTGTTCGGCGCGCCGCGGCAGCGGACCCAGAACTCTCTCGGCTCGGGAGTGATCGTCGACGGCAGCGGCGTGGTGGTCACCAACCATCACGTGATCGCCGGCGCCACGGAGATCACCGTGGTCCTCTCCGACCGGCGGGAGTTCGAGGCCACCCTGGTACTGGACGACGAGGATACCGATCTCGCCGTCCTCAAGGTCGATGCCAAGGGCGAGGTCCTGCCGGCCGTCGAGCTCCGGGATTCCAATACGGCCGAGGTCGGCGACCTCGTGCTGGCCATCGGCAACCCCTTCGGGGTCGGCCAGACCGTGACCAGCGGCATCGTATCGGCCCTGGCGCGCACCCAGGTCGGCATCAACGACTTCAGCTTCTTCATCCAGACCGACGCGGCGATCAACCCCGGCAACTCCGGTGGCGCCCTGGTGACCATGGACGGCAAGCTGCTGGGCATCAACACGGCGATCTATTCGCGCAGCGGCGGCTCGGTCGGCATCGGCTTCGCCGTGCCCTCGAACATGGTGCGCACGGTGATCGAGAGCGCGAAGACCGGTGACCGCGTGGTCCGGCCCTGGATCGGCCTGGTCGGCCAGGACGTCGACAACGACCTCTCCCAGGGCCTCGGGCTCGCCCGTCCGGGCGGTGTCGTGGTCACGCGGGTCTACGGCGGCGGACCGGCCGATCAGGCGGGGATCAGGAAGGGCGACGTCATCCTGGCGGTGAACGACCGCGCGGTGGACGATCTCCAGTCGCTGCGCTTCCGGGTCGCGACCGGCGCGCTCGGCGGCCGGTCCAAGGTGAAGCTGTGGCGCAACGAGGCGCCGGCCGTGGTCTCCCTGCCGCTCGAGCCGGCCCCGGAGACGCCGCCCCGGAACCAGACGGAGCTGAGCGACCGGCACCCCCTGGCCGGTGCCACGGTCGCCAATCTCTCGCCGGCCCTGGCCGAGGAGCTGGATCTGCTGGGCGCCTGGGAGGGCGTGATCGTCACCGGCATCAGGCGGGGATCGCCGGCCCGGCGCTTCCGTTTCCGGCCCGGTGACGTCATTCTGGCGGTCAACGGCGACGCCGTCGAGAGCGTCGCGGACCTGCGCGCCGCGCTGACCCGCCAGGACGAGAGCTGGACGATCAGCTTCAACCGCAAAGGCCGCCGGCGCACCATCGAGATCACCGGATAGGGGAGAGCCTGGGGTGACGGAGCAAGGCGGGTGACCGAGCCGCCCCAGGCAGGCCTCTTCGAATCCCAGGCGCCGCGTCCCCTGGCCGATCGCTTGCGGCCCCGAAGCCTGGATCAGGTGGTCGGCCAGGACCACCTGCTGGCGGCCGACGCGCCGATCGGGCGCATGGTGGCCGCAGGCCGACTCGCCTCCATGGTGCTCTGGGGGCCGCCGGGCTGCGGCAAGACCACCATCGCCTTCCTGCTGTCGGAGGTCGCCGACCTCGCCTTTGAGCCGCTCTCGGCGGTCTTCTCCGGCGTCGCCGACTTGCGAAAGGTCTTCGAGCGGGCCAAGGAGCGGCGCCGGGCGGGGCAGGGGACCCTGCTCTTCATCGACGAGGTCCACCGCTTCAATCGGGCCCAGCAGGACGGCTTCCTGCCCTACGTCGAGGACGGCACGGTCATCCTGGTGGGCGCGACCACGGAGAACCCCTCCTTCGAGCTCAACGCCGCGCTGCTTTCGCGCTGCCAGGTCTTCGTGCTGCGGCGCCTCGACGAGGCGGCCCTGGAGGCGCTCCTGAAGCGGGCCGAGAGCGAGGCCGGGAGCGGCCTGCCTCTGGACGGCGAGGCCCGTAGCGCGTTGATCGCCATGGCCGACGGCGACGGCCGCTACCTGCTCAACCTGGCCGAGGAGCTCTTCGCGCTGCCCGAGGGGCCGGCCCTGGATACGGCGGCCCTGACGGCCATCGTGCAGAAGCGCGCCCCGCTCTACGACAAGAGCCAGGAGGGCCACTTCAACCTGATCTCGGCGCTCCACAAGTCCCTGCGCGGCTCCGACACCGACGCGGCGCTCTACTGGCTGGCGCGCATGCTGACGGCGGGCGAGGACCCCAACTACCTGGCCCGCCGCTTGACCCGCTTCGCGGTCGAGGACGTCGGGCTGGCCGATCCCCAGGCGCTGGTTCAGGCCCTGGCCGGCTGGCAGGCCTTCGAGCGGCTCGGCTCGCCGGAAGGCGAGCTCGCGCTCGCCCAGGCGGTGATCTATCTGGCCAGCGCGCCCAAGTCCAACGCGGCCTACAAGGCGCTGGGCCAAGCCAGCCGGGCGGCCAGGGAGACCGGCTCGCTGATGCCGCCGAAGCACATCCTCAATGCGCCGACCCGCCTTATGAAGGAGATCGGCTACGGCGCCGGCTATGCCTACGACCACGATGCGCCCGAGGCGTTCTCGGGCCAGAACTATTTTCCCGAAGACATGGAACGCCAGGCCTTCTACCGGCCGGTCGAGCGCGGCTTCGAGCGCGAGCTCAAGAAGCGGCTCGATTACTGGGCGAAACTGCGCGACCAGAGGCAAGATTAGATCGCGGCGCGATCAGCGATTGCCGTCCGTGAGCCCTGCGGGCGCCGGGGGGCAGTCATGCTGGATTGGCCATTGCCTCGCTCGGCGCCTTACCGCACATTGCGGCCCAAGAACGGCGCCGGACACAGCGGCCCCTTGCAGGAGTAGAGGCTTGATAGCGGAGTACACGGCGCCGGAGCGCGATCGCGTGGCGCTGCTCACGATCAATGGTCAGAGCGATTTTGCCAGGGACGGCTCGGTCCTGCGGGCACCCGGTGCGAACCGGGCGCGCGGCGCGCTGTTGCCCCTGGTTGAGACCTTCCGGCGCGCCGGTGCGCCGGTTTTCCACGCGGTGCGGCTGTACCGTCCCGACGGCTCGAACGTGGACGTGTTTCGTCGCAGGGCGGTGGAGGAGGGGCTGCGGGTCCTGATGCCGGGTTCCTTCGGCGCCGAACTGGTCGAGGAGCTGCGCTCCGACGGCGCGCGTCTGGATCCCGAATCCCTGCTGGCCGGCGGGTTCCAGGAGATAGGGGTCCGGGAATGGGCCTTCTACAAACCGCGCTGGGGCGCCTTCCACCAGACGGCGCTGGCGGACCGGCTCGAAGCGCTCGGGGTTACCACCCTGGTGATCTGCGGCTTCAATTTCTCCACCAGCGGTCTGGCGACGGTCTACGAGGCGGGGGCGCGCGATTTCCGGATCGTGCTGGTGACCGACGCGCTTTCGGGGGCACGGGACGAGAGCCTGGCCGAGCTGGGGCGGATCGGCGTCTACCTGATGAGCGCCGGAACCTGCAGCGATTGGCTGAGCGAGCCCGCTCTGGAGAAGGTCGGCGCTACGGGTACCTCTTAGACCTCCAGATCACGGCCGGGATTGGGGACCGGCGATGGAACAGCGCTCAAGCGGGGTCGGCGTACGGCTTCGTATCGAGGTTGAATATCGCTCGGACCTGAAAGAAGATGGGCGAAGAGAGGGGTACGGAGTGAATAACCGGGGTTTCCAACGCTAGGGAGAGAGAAAGTCATGCTCACCAGACCGATTCTATGCCTGCTGGCCGGCTTCGCCGTCGCGGCTTGCGAAGGAACCAGGCTCGGCGATGCCGAGAAGATGGAGCCTACGGCCGGCGAACACGGCATGGCGCTCTACGAGGGCTACCTCGGCCTGTCCAAGGCCGAGTACGCCGAGGGGGACTATCGGGACTCCGACTTTTTCGCCAGGCGGGCCATGCGCGCCGGCGCCGACCAGAAGGTCGAGCCTCAGCAGATTAGCGCGCGCGACCTGCCGGTCGAGCGGTTGAACGAGATGGCGATCGCCCGGCGCCAGGTCATCACGGTGCTCTATCGCGGCGCGGCCCAGAAGATGCCCCAGGAGGCCGCCGTCGCCCAGACCAGCTTCGACTGCTGGATGCAGGAGCAGGAGGAGGACTTCCAGGAAGAAGACATCGCGGCCTGTCGCGAGAGATTGAAGATCTCGATCGCGCGCCTCAACGCCGGCCTGGCGCCTGCAGCGGCCCGGAACATCTCGGACGATCGCTTGGTCTACGAGGTCTTCTTCGACTTCGACAGCGACACCCTGAGTCCTGTGGCCAAGGAGCACCTCAAGGCGATCGCGAAGATTACCGCGACCTATGAGCAGCCGGTCGTGGCGGTGATCGGCAACGCGGATCAGGTCGGTGCGACGGAGTACAATCTCGAGCTCTCGCAGCGCCGGGCCGACGTCGTCGCCAAGGAGTTGGAAGCGGCGGGAGTCAAGCTCATGGGCGTCTTCGCCAGCGGCGACCAGGCGCCGGCGGTGGCCAATCCCGATCGCAGGCCGGAGCAGAGGAACCGCCGGGCCCTGATCGTGGTGCGGGAAGCCCAGAAGAATTAGAGCGGTTCGTGCCTGGCCGGCGATACGCTTCGGGGCCGGCCGGACAATCCTAGGTGTTGCGGTATTCTAGAGGTCGGTAACTGACCGGGTCCTTGGGGCGCTGATGTTGGCCCCAAGCCGCCCGGCATCTGCCCTTGAGTACCGCAGATCGCATGGGACTCGGCAGGTCAAGGCGTAGAGGACGGCGGTCATGGAGACCCTCGTAGCGGTGGCCGCCGGCGGCGCCCTGGGCGCGATCGGACGCTACCTTGTGATGGCGCGGGTCGCCGCCTGGCTCGGCGACGGCTTTCCCTACGCGACCCTGACGGTCAATGTTCTGGGGTCTTATGCACTGGGCATCGTCGCGGGCCTGGCCGCCACCGCCTGGGCGCTCGAGCCGTTCTGGCAGACCCTCGTCGCCATCGGCTTCCTCGGCACCTTCACCACCTTTTCCACCTTTTCGCTCGATGTCTCGCTGCACCTCGGCCGCAAGGAGCGGCTCGTGCCTCTGGTTTACGTCCTGGCCTCGGTCGCCCTTTCAGTGGGCGGATTTCTCCTCGGCGTGGTGACGGTCGGGAGCCTTCCCCGATGAGCGCCGTCGAGAACCTCGAGGTCAGCGACGCAGAGGCGGGCCTCCGCCTGGACCGTTGGTTCAAGGGCCGTTTTCCCGGCCTGAGCCACGGCCATCTGGCCAAGCTCCTGCGCACCGGGCAGGTGCGGGTCGACGGCCGCCGCGCCAAGGCCAACCTGCGGGTCGCCAGCGGCCAGGTGATCCGGGTGCCGCCGCTCCAACCGGCGGCCCGCCCGTCCACGCCGCCGCCGGTGCGGATCCGCGATGCCGACAGGGAGGATCTCGAGCGGGCCGTGCTGTTCCGCGACCCCTGGGTCCTGGCGATCGACAAGCCGGCCGGTCTGGCGGTCCAGGGCGGGACCGGGCAGCGTCGCCATCTCGACGCCATGCTCGAGGCCCTCAGCGACGGCCGCGGCGAGCGGCCCCGCCTCGTGCACCGGCTCGACAAGGACACCAGCGGCGTCCTCCTTTTGGCGCGCAACGCCGATGCGGCCCGCTTCCTGGCCGCCGCGTTTCGCGGCAAGGAGGTGCACAAGATCTACTGGGCGGCTGTCGCCGGCGTCCCGCCGCGCAAGCAGGGAACCATCACCCTCGCGCTCGGAAAGGAGCGCGGGTCCGGGATCGAGAAGGTCGAAACCGAGGTCGTAGGGGCCAAGCCGGCGGCGACCGCCTATCAGCTGGCCGAGCGCCGCGGCCAGAAGGCGTCGTGGCTGGTGCTCTGCCCACTGACCGGGCGGACCCACCAGCTGCGCGCTCACTGCGCCGCCCTTGGCACGCCAATTCTGGGCGACGGAAAGTACGGCGGTCGGGCCGCCTTCCTGCGCGACTTCGCGGGCGAGGCCCAGTTTCCCCGACAGCTGCAGCTGCACGCGCGCGAGATCGCCTTTCCCCACCCCTCGGACGGCACGACGGTGCGCGTAACGGCGCCGCTGCCGCCACACATGAGGCGCTGCTGGGCGACGCTCGGGTTCAAGGAGGAGCCGGGGGAGAAGGCGGCTCTACAGCTGGAGGAATGGCTGCCCTCGGCCCGGGGCATGCTGTCCTGATCGAGAACTGGCGGCGAGGGGTCAGCCGGCGGTCCCGGCGCCTCCCGGTCGCTTCTCCCTACGGGTCTCAAAGCTGTCGTTCTTTTTCATCAGGTGCTCGATGAAGTTCCGCTGCTCCCGGGCGAGCGTGTCGATGGTCGCGCCGCCGTCATAGGGCCGGTAGAGATTGACGCTGATCGGCACATCCTTCACCAGAGTCATGGCGAAGACGCCGGCCATGACGATCTCGGTCTGGCCCAGGCCCATCTTCTGCGCGATCGCCGCGTAGAGCGCCAGATCGTCCACCTCAAGCACACCCAGGCTCTCGGTCTGGCCTGCCTCCAGCTCGGGAAGGACGGTCTCCATGCGCGCCCGGCCGGCCTCCACGCCGACAGGAATGGCCCGGTCCATGGCCATTTGCAGTTGTTCCAGGAAGACCGTGCGCGGCATACCCCGGTAGGCCACTTCCTCGATCGGCGTGAGTACCTGTCCGTAGCGCTGCAGCAGGGTGACCTGGCCGCTGCGCCAGAGTCCGAGTTCGTCGCAGTCTACGAAGACCAGCAAGACCCGATTAAGACCGGCATTGATCTGCTCGATGAACTCGACCAGGTCGTTCTCCTCGGCGATGCCGCGGTCGACCGCGCAGTAGGAGGGCGGCGGCTCGATTGCCAGAAAGCGGTCCGCGATCCGGAAGTCGGCTGCCTCGGCCGGGCCGGCGAGAAAACAGAAGGCGGCTGCCGCCAGGGCGGAGGCCTTCATCGCGTGGCGCGCTCGTTGGATCATCGCGGCGTCCTGGAAGTGTCCCGGTGGTGAAGAGCTTGTTGCATCTTTCGATTAAGAAAGACTTCACGCCCTCCATCCGCGCGATTTCGAGGATCAAAAAATATCAAATAAATACAATATTTTAAATAATTTTTGCAATAACTGACATTAGCTCGAAACGGGCGATCTCGTACACATTTTTAACAAATCTTAAAGGGCCCGGGACTACGCTCTTCAGAACCTTTGACGGGTTGAGCGGAGGCATACGGGACATGAAGTCTGGAGAAATCTGGTATCTCTGCGCTTCCGATTACGACGGGCCGGTCGAGATCATCGATGCCGAGCCGGTCAGCTGCGGAGACCTGGAACTGATCGTGGCGCAGCTGGAAAACGGGGTCGTGGCCGCCGTCCGGCTCGACCGCCTGGTCGAGACGCGGTACTGCCAGGCCGGCTGGGGTCACGCCTGAAGGCCGGCACGGCCTCCAAACATTCCTTTCTCCTTGTCATGCCCGGACTTGATCCGGGCATCCAGAAATGTGGCTTCGTCCGACCTGCGGCTGCCATGCCGATGGTCCTTCGAGCCGTCATTGCCCCTTGAAGCTTTACTTTGACAGCCCGGTCACGGACAAAGGCGGCGCGTAGCAGGCCCCGAGGTCGCGCCGTCATGGCCTTCAGACTGATCATGTTCGATTTCGACGGAACCCTGGTCGACAGCCAGAGGGTGATCGTCTCCGCCATGGCCGAGGCCTTCGAGGCTTTCGACCGGCCGGCGCCGCCGCTCGAGGCGGTGCGCCGGGTCGTCGGGCTGCACCTGGAGCAGGCCGTCTCTGGCCTCGCGCCGGACGCCGCCGACGGCGAGGTCGCCGGCCTGGCGGCGCGCTACCGCGAGGCCTTCCACGCTTTGCGCGGGCGTGAGGATTTCGACGAGCCTCTGTTTCCCGGCATGCGCGCGCTGATCGAGGCCCTGGAGCACCCCGAGGTCCTGCTCGGCATCGCCACCGGCAAGAACCGCCGGGGCCTTCTGCACAGCCTGGAACGTCACGGCCTGCGCGGCCACTTCGCAACGCTCAAGACGGCCGACGACGGTCCGGGCAAGCCGCACCCCGAAATCCTCGACCGGGCCATGGCGGAAATGGGGGTCGCCCCGGAGGAGACCGTGATGGTCGGCGATACCGTGTTCGACATGCAGCTCGCCGTGAACGCCGGCGTCCACCCGATCGGCGTGTCCTGGGGCTATCACGGCCCGGAGGAGCTCTGGGACGCGGGGGCGGGCGACGTCGTGGACGATCCGGCCGGGCTCCGCGCGGCTCTCGAGCGCGAGGGCCCCGGCGCAGCCGTGCCGTCCGGCCGCTGACAGGGCCCGCGCCATGTACACGCCCCCGCTCACCAAGAGGGTCTACGAGGCGGTCACGGTCACCGCCGCAGACACGGGCCACGGGGTCGCGCTGGACGGCCGCGTCCTGCGGACGCCCGCACGCAGCGAGTTCCGCGTCCCCACCGAGGCTCTGGCCTCGGCGGTGGCGGCCGAGTGGTCGGCCCAGCAGGAACGCATCGAGCCCAAGTCCATGCCGATGACGGCCCTGGCCTGCACGGCCCTGGACCTGATCGTGCCGAGGCGGAGCGAGGTGGTGGCGGAGCTGGCCGGCTACGGCGGGTCCGACGCGCTCTGCTACCAGGTCGAACGGCCCGATGCCCTGGTCGAACGGCAGGAAGCCGTTTGGCGACCGCTGCTCGACTGGGCCGCGGCCGAGCTCGGCGCGCCTTTGCGGATCACCACCGGCATGATGGCGGCGGACCAGCCGGACGAGGCGCTGGCGGCGCTGCGCCGCTCGGTCGAGGATCACGACGACTTCGCCCTCTGCGCCCTATCGACGGCGGTCAAGGCCGCGGGCTCCCTGGTGGTCGGCCTGGCGCTGAGCCGCGGCCGGCTCGACGCCGAAGGTGCGTTCGGGGCGGGCGAACTCCACGAGACTTATCAGATCGAGCAGTGGGGCGAAGACCCCGAGGCGACCCGTCGACGCGACTCGGTGCGCGCCGACCTGGCGGCGGCCGAGCGGTTCCTGGCAATTCTGCGGGACGGTTAGACGATTGGTTGTTTTCCCTCGATCGGGTTGCTCGCGGTTCGATACAGGGACACGCCATAACCTATGTCATAGAACTGATATCCAATCTGTGATTGGCTGATGCGTCCTGTCCACGCTGGTCCGTCGGGACGCGCGACGGGGGAGGGCTGGGACAGGTTCTTGCACGAGCGACACATGCTTATGAAAGGCGGAGACCATGAGTGTTGAGCAGATCGGCGTGATTGGCGCCGGCACGATGGGCGGCGGCATCGCGCAGACTTTCGCGATGGCCGGCTATCCCGTGATCCTGCAGGACATCAGCGATCAGTCTCTCGAACATGGTCTCGGCACCATCAAGGGGAGCCTGGACCGGCTGGTCAAGCGGGAGCGCATGACGGCCGAGGCGGCGGCCGCGGCCATCGCGCTCATTTCGACGACCACGACGATGTCGGATCTCGGCGATCGCGACCTGGTCGTCGAAGCGATCGTGGAGAACATCGAGATCAAGTCCAAGGTGCTGGCCCAGCTCGACGAGATCTGTCGCGACGATGCGATCTTCGCTTCGAACACCTCGTCGATCTCGCTGACCAAGCTCGCCGCTGCGTCCAGCAAGCCCGAACGCGTCATCGGCATGCATTTCTTCAATCCCGTGCCGATGATGCAGCTGGTCGAGATCATTCGCGCCCTGCAGACCAACGAAGAGGTCTGCGACGCGATCACCGACGTCACCAAGGCGATCGGCAAGACCCCCCGCGTGTCCAAGGATAGCTACGGCTTCGTGGTCAACCGGGTGCTGGTGCCGATGATCAACGAGGCGATCAACTGCCTGTACGAGGGCCTGGCGTCTCCCGAAGACGTGGATTCCATGCTCAAGCTCGGGGCCAACCATCCGATGGGCCCCTTGGCGCTCGGCGACCTGATCGGCCTCGACATCGTCCTGGACATCATGGAAACGCTCTACGGCGGTTTCGACGACCCGAAGTACCGGCCGAGTCCTCTGCTCAAGCAGATGGTCGATGCCGGCTATCTCGGCCGCAAGACCGGCCGCGGCTTCTTCACCTATGGCTGAGCCGCAACGCGCCGGCGGGAGATGGACATGTTCGTAAGCGTGCGCCGCTACCGGGAAGTGCCGTCGCTGACGGCGCTCTGCAGCGACATCGAGCTCGAGTTCGTTCCGCGGCTCGAGAAATCACCCGGCTTCATTGCCTACTACGCGGTCGACGGGGGAGACGGCTCGCTGACGACGATCAGCGTCTTTTCGACGGCCGCCATGGCCGAGGAGTCCAATAGCGAGGCCGCGGCCTGGATGCGAGAGCGCAATCCGGAAGCGTCGCTGGTCCCGGTCGAGGTGGTCTCCGGCCGGCTCGCCGTTGCCGTCCCGCCGATCCACGGCTGAGCCGCATTCTCCGGCGCCTGACTCGCTCGTGGAGAGATCGGGAGGTTTCGAGAGTCCTACCTTCTTTTGATTCCCAGGGAGTCGTCTTGGCGGGCCGGCTGCTCGTCCTTCACCACGTAAGTGAAGAAGGTCTTGCGGCCGTCGACGATTTCCTGGAAGTCGCCCTGGACCTCGTAGGAGAAGCCTGGAAAGCGGTTGAAGGCTTCCTCGAAGGTTAGGAAGTAGTGATCATGGGCTGTGCCCTGTCGTCCCAACGCTCGCCTGGAACGACCACGCCGATGCCCGGAGGGTAGATCAGCGCGAGCATCACGCCGATCCGGCCCTTGATGTCCCGCAGCTTCACGTACTCGACGTTATTGGCCACCATTTGGTGCACCGCGTCCTGCGGGGACATGGCCTGCTCGGGGAAATGCTCCGCGCGGAAGACCTTGCGTTGCAGCGTCTTGATATCAGCCTCACGGTAGTAGTCGTGCATCTCCTTGCAGACCTGTCGGATCGTGTAGCCCGTGTAGCGTTCAGCATTGGCCGCGGCGATGCTTGGCAACACTTTTTCCATGGGCGCATCACTGTCCCAAAGCTCCTTGAAGCGAACCAGCTTGGCCCGAGGTCCAATGGAAACGCTGTGTCATGGAGAATATGCGTCTGCCTCGGATAGTTTCTCTCTGTCACCCGCTGCCGTAAGGCACCTCCCGAAATCCAGAGCGGACGTCTCGAGCTGGGAAATCCGGAGTTGGGACACTTCCAGGAACTCAGTTACCTCGGTGACGCCGCGCTGTTGCGGTTCAAATTCGAACGTTCATTGATCCAGGTCATAATTCGGACGGACAATTCGTGGTTGGTAGTTGTCGCCTGTCCAACTTAGTATGGTGTTGCACGGCTGGTCCGGGGGGGCTGCAGTCTTTGCCTGAGGGGGAGTGCTGGGCTGATGAACTCCGTGAAGTGCCCGACCGGTCACGGTCGTGTGTCGCGTCGGCGGGCGATCCGGATCATGGCAGCTGCGTCGGGTCTCGGCCTCGCCGGGGCGATCGGCGCGAATTACACCCGCTCTTCCAATTCCGAGGTGCCGCTGCACCGCTGGCGGGGCACGGCGCTCGGTGCCGACGCGAGCGTGTTGATCCATGGTCCCGATGCCGAACGGGCCACGAGACTGATCTCGCTGGCGCTCGCCGAGATCGCCCGTCTGGAGACGATCTTCAGCCTCTATCGCCCGAACTCGGCGCTGGTCCGGCTAAATGCGGAAGGAGAGCTTCGCAACCCGCCCGCGGAGTTGGTGACCCTTCTGGATCGGGGCCGGCAATGGGGGGCGCTCAGCGGCGGCGCTTTCGACGTGACGGTTCAGCCCTTGTGGCGGCTCTACAGCGAACATTTCTCGAAGCCCGGCGCCGACCCCCTGGGTCCGCCAGAGACCGCGGTCATGGCGGCGCGCAAGCTGGTGGATTTCCGGGCTCTCGAGATCTCGGCGAAGCGCATCGCTTTCGGCCGGCCGGGCATGGCGGTGACCCTCAACGGCATCGCCCAGGGCGAAATCACCGACCGGGTGGCGGACCTGCTTCGCGCGGAAGGCCTGCGCCATGCGCTGATCGACCTGGGCGAGTTCCGGGCGCTGTCGTCCCATCCCTCGGGGCGCCCCTGGAAGGTGGGTATCAAGGACCCGCTGCGTTCGCAGTCGCTCTTGACCAAGATGGCGCTGACCGACCGCGCGCTGGCGACTTCCGCGACGACCGGCACGCGCTTCGACCCTGAGGGGCGCCATCATCACCTCTTCGACCCCAACGCGGGCCGCCCCAGCCGCGGCCTGGTTTCCGCCACGGTGATCGCCCGGCGGGCCCGGGACGCGGACGCCTACTCCACGGCGCTCCTGGCGTCGCCAGAGCCCTTGCGGCCGGAGACCGTCGCGCACATGGGTGTCGAGCGCGTCCTAACCGTGGATTCCGAAGGCGTCCTTCGAGAATGGCGGGGTGAGGCATGAACCGGAAGCTTCTCCCGCTGAGCAAAGCGCGAAGTTAGTCAGGGCGCGGCGCGTGGCGTCGTTTGCGCCGCCTTGAGAACTGATGTCTGGAAAGGAGGTCATTTCATGAGCACCGATACCCCGGAAACATCGGATCCGAAAGGTCAGGAGAGCGGCACGTCGACCAAAGCCTCAGCGGCTTTCTCTGACGATCTCTCACGACGCACATTCTTCAGGCGCGCCGCCATCGGCGGCGGCGCGACGCTGCTGGCGGGCGGTGCCACCTACGGGGCGACGCGGGTCGCGCTGGATGGGTCCGTCGACGAGGAGGCGTTCGTCACCGACGAGACCTTCAAGCCGATGGACCAGCGCGATGTCGTTCTCTGCTATGCCAGCAGCGCGGCGCTGAACGAGCAGTACCCCGAGCGCAACGAGCAGTACAGCCGGCTCCACAAGAAGGAGTTCCATTTCCACGAGGCCGCGAAGACCTTCGAGCATCGGTTACCGTGGGACAACAACAAGCCCGGCTACACCCAGAAGGATCGAGCCCTGCACCATGCCGCCTGGTATCCGCTCGACTCCTCCGAATCGCACGGGATGGCTCATACGCTGCCCAACACGCCCATGTTGAGCTGGGATCAGTCCGACGTCGAGAAGGAGAAGTATCAGTTCAAGTCAAAGCAGGAGGCGGCGACATCGATCAAGAGCGCCGCGCGTGTCTTCGGCGCGGTTCGCTGCGGCATCACCAAGCGCGACAAGCGCTGGGATTACGACCCGCTCTACGACTACGAGAACGAACGCACCTTGAGTTGGGAGGAGGACTTTCCCTTCGAGCCCAAGACGGTGATCGTCATCCTGGCCCCCATGGACTACGACAACATCGCCACCGCCCCGGCCTGGACCGCGGAGGGCTCGATCGGCAACGGCTACGTCGTCATGACCCAGATGGCCAACCAGATCGCAAAGTTCATGCG
>JASJEC010000041.1 GCA_030064845.1 Kiloniellales bacterium | reverse complement strand
CGGCGCGACTACCCGCTCTTCGTCATCGGCTCCGGCCCGTCGCTGGAGCAGGACCTCGACTTCATCGCCGAGCACGCGGACCGCGCCATTCTGGTCACCCTGGGGACCGCGCTGCGCGTCGCCCTGCGCCGGGGCATCCAGCCGGATTTCCACGTCGAGCTGGAGAACGGCATCGGCAACTACGCGCTGATCGAGCCGGTCGCCCGGGAGCACGACCTCTCGGAGATCACCCTGATCGCCTCGCTCACGGTGCAGCCGGTCTCGGTCGCCCTGTTCGGCGACGCCATCCTCTTCTTCCGCGAGCAGGTGACCTCGACCAAGCTGTTCTGCGGCGACCTCAAGGTGCTGAAGCCGGCCGGCCCGACGGTCGCCAACACCGCGCTGATCGCGGCGCTGCGCATGGGCTTCCGCGAGGTCTATTTGTTCGGCGTCGACATGGGCACCAAGGTCGAGGGCCGGTTCCACGCGGCGGGCTCGGTCTACGACCTGGGCTTCCGGGCCGACCCCACGGTGGCCAGCCGCACCTTTCCGGGCAACTTCGGCGGCACGGCGACCGGCGAGAACATCTACAACTGGTCGCGCAAGGTGCTGGAAGGGGTGATCCAGTACTTCCACAACCTGACGGTCTACAACTGCAGCGACGGCGTCCGGATCGAGGGCGCGGTCCCCAAGCTGCCCGAGACCGTCGCCTTCGATCACGGCCCGATCGACCGCGCGCGCTTCCGCAGCGAGCTCACCGCCCTGCTTTCGCCCTACCCGCTGGACCGCCTGCGGGATGTCTGGTCGGCGCTGGACTGGCGCCCGGCCAGCGATGCCCTCTTCGCCCGGATCGACCGGGCGCTGGAGGAGGCGGCGCAGGATCCCGCGGGCGGCATGGACTGGCTGCACGCGATCTACGACGCCCTGCGCGCCGTCGACGGCCGCGAGGAAGCCGTCGCGGCCTACCTGCGCGGGACCATGACCCTCTCGCTCGGCTGCATCAACTGGTACCACCGGCGCATCGTGGAGCCAGGGGCGCGTGAGCGCTTTCGCTCGATCGCCCTCGAGGAGACCCGGGCCATGGTCGCCGGGCTCAAGTCCCGCCTCGCCGAGCTCTTCGAGGCGGTCGACGGGAAAATCGGCGAGGCATGATCGAGGGACACTCGGTCCTCGGCCTGATCACCGCGCGCGGCGGCTCCCAGGGCCTGCCGGGCAAGAACCTGCGCGAGATCAACGGCCGCAGCCTCCTGGCCCGCGCGATCGACGCCGGGCGCGAAGCCGCCTCACTCGACCGGCTGATCCTCTCCTCCGACGACCCGGCGATCATCCAAGCCGCGCTCCTGGCCGGCTGCGAGGTGCCCTTCGTCCGTCCGGAAGAGCTCTCCGGGCCTGCGGCGCGTTCGATCGACGCGGTGCGCCACGCGCTCGAGACCCTGCCCGAGCGCTACGACCTCGTCGTGCTGCTGCAGCCGACCTCGCCGCTGCGCCGTGCCGAGGACGTCGAGGGCGCGGTCCGGCTCTGCGTCGAACGCGGCGCGCCCGCCTGCATCTCGGTCTCGGCCGCGGACAAACCGCCCTACTGGATGCTTCGCCGCGACGCGGCCGGCCGCCTCGAGCCCATCCTGCCGGAGCTGGCCCACGCGCCGCGGCGCCAGGAGCTGCCGGAGGCCTTCGTCGTCAACGGCGCGGTCTACGTCGCGCGCTGCGACTGGGTACTGCAGAACGACAGCTTCCTCTCACCCGAGACGCTGGGCTACATCATGCCGCAAGAGCGCTCGCTCGACGTCGACGAGGAGCTCGATCTGGTCGTCGCCGCGGCGGTGGAACGCTGGATCGAAGGGAAGACCGCCGCCGAGGAGGCGCGGCCGCCGGCCCGACGCTCTTCCCGTTAGAGTGAGTCATGTTTGACAGAACCGCTCTGGTGTCCTGTTCGAGGAATTCCACCAACCATTCTATCGCTTGAAAGCCGGGTGATTAGGCCCCTCACCCACCCACGGCTACGCCGCGGATCCTCCCTCTCCCCCAAACTGGGGGAGAGGGCCGGGGTGAGGGGGCCACGAGACCGATCACTCGTAATTCGGAAGCAGGACACTAGAGATTCCCAAGTAACCGTCGCTCGGCGTCGAGCAGCTTCTTGGACCGCGCCTTGACCGGGCGCGCCGGGCAACCGGCGTAGATCGTCCAGGGCTCGGTCGACTGCCGGACCAGGGTGAGCGCGCCCACTGCGGTGCCCTCGCCCAGCGTGACGCCCGGCAGGATCACGCTGCCGCTGCCGACGATCACGTGGCGCCCGATGCGGACCGCGCCGCTCTCGCTCCGCCGGTGTTCTTCCGGCACCGTGGGGTTGGTCAGCGTCTCGCCGCTGTAGTCGTCGGAGACGGAGTAGAGCCGGCAGCCCTGGGCCAGGGTCGAGAAGTCCTCCATGGTCACCCCCGCCGCCGCGCCGATGTGGCACTGGGCGCCGATGTGGATATGGCTGCCGAGCGTCAGGCGGCCCGCCTTGCCGCAGACGAGGTTGACGAAGGCGTCGATCCGCACGTGGTCGCCGATGGCGACCCGCTCCAGGCCGACGATGTTGGCGGTCTCGTGGACCTGGACGTCCTCGCCGACCGCCTTGAAGCCGAGCGACCGCAGGGCTTGGGAATCGAGGAAGGATTTGCCGAGGACTTTCATGGCGCCGCAGGTCTTATCCCAAGCCGGCGTGAAGACGCGGTAAAGGCCCGCCGGCCGGTCACGCCGGGCCTTCCAGGGCCTCGCGCACCAGCCTCTGGAAGTAGGCCGTGCCCGGCTCCTGCTCCTCAGACACCAGGCCGCTCCGGTAGACACCGGCTTCCAGGTTGCGCTGCACGGCCTCGCAGATCGCCAGGTCCTCGCGCATCACCGCCGTCGACTCCTCCATGACGACCTGGAACTTCTCCTGCTCGCCGGGGGGGCACCAGAACCAGCGGCGGAGCGCCACGCGGCCGGGCGCGAGCGGGATGACCCGCTCCAGGTTGAACTCGTTCTCGGAGAAATGGAGCAGCAGGCCCGGGAACTTGTAGATCCAGAAGCCGCGGCTCTCCGGCCAGCCCGGCGAGGCCTTGTAGCGCACGGAAAAGCCGACGAACTGGCCCCGCTCGTAGTTCCTGATCTCGGTGGCCTCGCGGACCAGCGCGGCGGTCAGGTCCTTGTGCACGTGGGGCAGGTGATAGCCCTCGGCCGAGTTGTCGCTGTAGGCCTTCCAGTCGGCGGCGCCCTCGAACCGCTGCTCGCCCAGGAACGCGAGGGTCTCCAGCGGCGGGTAGCCGGCGGCGATCTCGAGGATCTCGCCGAGCCAGGCTTCCAGGTCCGGCGCCGCCGGGTCGAGGCAGGCGAAGACGAGGCCGTTCCAGGCGGCGGCCCGGACCGGCAGAAGGTCGCAGTTCGACGGGCCCAGGGCCTCGCGGCCGGGGAAGCCCGGGGCTTTGCGCAGCTGGCCGTCCAGGCCGTAGGTCCAGCCGTGGTAGGGGCAGCGCAGCACCTGTCGCCGGCCCGTCTCCTCGGTCAGCAGCGGGCTCGCCCGGTGGCGGCAGAGGTTGTGGTAGGCGCCGAGGGCGCCCCCGGCCTGGCGCGCGACGAAGACGGGAAATCCGGCGATGGTGTCGGTCACGAAGTCGCCGGGCGCCGCCAGCTGTTCCTCGCGCGCGACCAGGATCCAGTGCCGGGCGAAGATCCACTCCCGTTCGCGCGCGAAGACCGCCGGGTCGCAGTACCACGAGGCCGGCAGCGAGGGCGCGAGGCCCGGCGGCGCTCCACCGCTAGCGTCTTCAGTCCCGGCTGCCAAGCTTCACTCGAATGATGCGGTTGGTCGCGCTCTGGTGGATCAGGAGATCGCCGTTCCGGTCGGCGTTCATGTGCCGGACGATCCCGGCGTGGATGTCGCCCGAGGGGATCGCCCAGCTCTGGAATTTCTCGGTCTCCGGGTCGAAGCGCACCAGGGCGTCCGGGCGCCGGCCGGACTCGTTGTACCAGACCACGCCGTCGACCACGGCGATGGCGTAGGGGTGCGACGCCGGGCCGCTGGGCGACGGCCATTCCCGGACCTCGCCGGTCGCCGGGTCGTAGCGCCCGAGCCGCCCCCGCGAGGAGTTCACGTACCAGATCCGGCCGTCCGCGGCGATGTCGAGGCGGCGCACCTTGGTCGCCCGGTTGGGCAGCGCGATCTCGGTCAGCGCCAGGGTGGCCGGATCGACCCGGAGCAGGCAGTTGGCGCCGTTGCAGGCGACCCAGGGGCGGCCCTCGGCGTCGATCTTGATGCCGTAGGGGCGCGACCCCGGCGTCGGCGCGGTCGCCAGGCGGACCTCGCCGGTGCCGGGATCGAGCCGGCCGACCATGTTGCTGTGCTGGAGCGTGAACCAGAGGATGCCGTCGGCGTCGAAGATCGCGGTGTGGGGGTCGCGGGCGGCCGGGTCCGGCATGCCGTAGACCGTGATGCGGCCGCTAACCCGATCCATCCTGCCGATCGTGCCGTTCTTGTTGCCCGTGTACCAGACGTTGCCCGCCGCATCGAGGGTCACGGAATGGGGCTTGGCGCCGGCCGGCAACGGGTACTCGATCATGGCCCCGGTCGCGGGATCGAGCCGGCCGATCAGGTTACCCCACTGCCCCGCCCACCAGATCGCGCCGTCCGGGCCCTCGATCGGGTCGCGCGACCGCTGGCCGAGTGTCGGCGCGACCCACTCCTCGAAGGCGAGGCGGAAGCCGCCCGGGATCAGGTTGGGCAGGCGCTTGCCGCTCGGCGGGAAGTATTCCGCCAGATAGGCGGCGACGGCGTCAGCGGCCCGGGGCGCGCGGGACATGTCGACCATGGTCGCGATCAGCGCCGACCAGCCGGCGCGGTCGTAGCCCGTGCTCTGGGCGATGCGGCCGGTGCCGTGGCATCCCGTGCAGAGGCCGAGGACGAGCTTCCGCGCCGGGTCCTCCGGCAGCGTTGCCCCCCAGGCGGGCGCGGCCCCGAGCGCGGCGAGGCCGAGCAGCAGGCCGGCCGCCGCCAGGTGCCCGCGCGCCCTACTCCTCCAGGTCATCGACATCCGATTGTCCCGTGATGCGCCGTCGGACGTGCGACCAGGAGACGCCGATCGCCAGCACCGTCGCCAGGATGAACAGGGCGAGCCAGGTGAGCGCGTCGGTCTCCTGCAAGGTGATCAGCCCGAGATGGATCAGCACCCAGGCCAGCGCCGCCAGAAAGGCGGAAGCCAGCAGCACGCCGACCACGCCGATCGAGCGGAAGGTGGCCCGCAGGTAGATGATGTAGAGGATGACGATGGTTACGCCCGCCAGCGCCTTGAAGGGCAGGCCCTGGTCCGGCTGATCGACCACCCAGCGCAGGTAGGAGTAGGGCGTCGGGTTGAAGGTGCCCAGCACCAGGATCAGGGCGAGGCCCCAGCGCAGCAGAAAGCTGGTTCCGTCGAACGCCGTCCGCGCCATTCCGCCTCCTGTCGTTGCACGATGCCCTGATAGCGCCGCCGCGGCGGCAAGGGAAGGCCAAAGGCTAGGACGCGCCCTTTCCCCGCGCGGCCGTTCCCCCCTCGTTGAAGGCCTGCAGCGTGTGCTCGAAGAGCTCCCGCTCCAGGTCGCGGACGATGAAGACCAGCCGCGTGCTCCGGTCGTCGTCGGGCCAGGCGTCGAGCAGGAACGGCGGGTGAAAGACGTGTTGCACACCGTGGATCACCATCGGCTGGTCGAGGTCCTCGACGGCGAGCAGCCCCTTGATGCGCAGGATGTCGGCGCCGTGGCAGGTGATCAGCATCTCGATCCAGGAATTGAAGCGGTCCCAGTTGAGCGGCCGCTCATAGCGCAGCGCGAAGGCGCGGATGCGCGCGTCGTGGCGGTTGATGTCGTGCCCCTGGTCGTGCCCGTGGTCGTGCGAGTGGTGCTTATGTTCGTGCGGCGCGGCTTCGGCCGCGGCGTAGGCCTCGGTCTTGAGCCAGCGCCGGACATCGAGGCTCTTGGTCTCGGGATTGTAGAGGCCGGCGTCGAACAGCCGGTCTGGCTCGACCGCGCCCTGCGCCACCTCGATCACCGGCGCGGCCGGGTTCAGCTGGTGGAGACGCGGCAGCAGCGCGGCGCGGCTCTCGTCCGTGGCTAGGTCGCACTTGGTGATCAGGATCCGGTCGGCCACGGCGGCCTGCTTGACCGCTTCAACGTGGCTGTCCAGCGTGCCGCCGCCGACCAACCCGTCGACCGTGGTGACCACGCCGTCGAGGCGAAAGCGGGTGACCAGCATGGGGTCGTTCATCAGGGTGTGGAGGATCGGCGCCGGGTCGGCCAGGCCCGTGGTCTCGATGACCAGGCGCTTGAAGGGCGGCACTTCGCGCCGGACCCGCTGGACATAGAGCCGGCGCAGGGTGTCGATCAGGTCGCCGCGCACCGTGCAGCAGAGACACCCGCTGTTGAGCAGCACCGTGTCCTCGTCGGCCCGCTCGACCAGCAGGTGATCCAGCCCGATCTCGCCGAACTCGTTGATCACCACGGCGGTCTCGTCCATCGCCGGATGCTGCAGCAGCCGGTTCAGCAGGGTCGTCTTGCCGCTGCCGAGGAAGCCGGTCAGGACAGAGACCGGCAGGGGCTCTTCGGGAACCGCCAGGTCGTCCCCGGCGCCCGGCCGTTCCGCCGGTCCCTGCCCTGCCTCGGTCATGCCGCTTGCGACCGCCGGCTGAGGAAGAGCGCCCAGAGCGCGAGGCCGATCAGGACGAGGGCGCCGGCCTGGTGGGCCGCCCCGAGCCAGATCGGAACGGCCAGGACGAGGGTCGAGATGCCGAGGCCGACCTGGAGCAGCGCCATCGCGCCGAGCAGATGGATCGCTTGCGCCTGGCGCGGGTCGAGCGGCAGCCGGCGCGCCCAGAGCCACAAGCCGCAGACGCCGGCGAGCGTGACCATGGCCAGAAGCCGGTGGTTGAACTGAACCGTCGCGACGTCCTCGAACAGGCTCTGCCACCAGGGTCCCGGCAGACCGTAGCCTTCGGGCACCAGGTCGCCGTCCATCAGCGGGAAGGTGTTGTAGGTGAAGCCGGCGTTGAGCCCGGCGACGAAGGCGCCGGAGACGAGCGTCAGGCCGATGAGGGCGAGCAGGGCGGTGAGCGCCCTGGCCAGGCCGGCGGGCGCCGCCGCCGCGCCGCGCGGAGCGCAGAGCACGGTGAAGGCGAGCCACAGGAGATAGCCGTAGATGACGACCGCGAGCGAGAGGTGGGCGGCGAGCCGGTACTGGCTGACGTCGTTCAGTTCGGCGAAGCCGCTCGCCACCATGTACCAGCCGAGCCCGCCCTGGAGGCCGCCCAGGCAGAAGGCGAAGAGCAGGTGCGGCAGGAGGGCGCGCGGGATCTGGCCGCGCAGCAGGAACCAGAGGAACGGCAGCGCGAAGACCAGGCCGATCAGACGGCCCCAGAGCCGGTGGATGTACTCCCACCAGAAGATGCCGCGGAACTCCGCCAGGGTCATGCCGGCGTTCTCCTCGCGGTACTCCGGGATCTGCTGATAGAGCGCGAAGAGGCGTTCCCACTCGGCCTGGCTGAGCGGCGGCAGGGTGCCGGAGAGCGGCGCCCACTCCATGATCGAGAGGCCGGATTCGGTCAGCCGGGTGATCGCCCCGATCACCGCCATGGCCAGGACCATGAAGGCGCAGCCGAGCAGCCAGACCCCGATCGCCGCCGGGGCGGCGGTGGCCGCGCGCGGGGCCGCGGCGGCTGTTTCGAACGAGAGATCGCGGGTCGCCATGCGGGGCTCGCCTACCGTGGCGCGGCGGGCCTTCGCAGCCATTTGGAAGTCCGCCGCCTGACGCTAGATTTAGGCGACCGCGGGCCGCCCGCCAAGCCCCGGCAGGACGGTCCGGCGCCGTTTCGCGCTTCGCGGTCTCGGGGCTGGCCGTCTAATGCAGCGTCAGGCAGGCGGCGACGGCGCGGGCCTTGGGCGCGGTGATGATCGGCACGGAGCCGACCGAGACCGAATGGAGCGCGCCGTCCAGGTTGTCTTCCCAGAAGGTGAGGAAGCGGTGGAGCACCGGGTACTTCGGAGCCAGGTCGTAATCCTGCCAGATGTAGCTCTGCAGCAGGCCCGGGTGGTCCGGCAGGTGGTAGATGATCTCGGCCGTGGTCAGGCGGTAGTCGTTCAACTGGAGCTCGATTGCGTTCATTGACCCATCCTGTCTTAGCCTGTACGACCTCCCCTTCACCGATTAGTCTGACGCTCAGTCTACGGGCGTGCAATAAAAAATCATTTAATTTCATAGGTTTAGCAGCCGTTAACAACGACTGCTGCCAGGCCTCGGCCGGCTTGCCGGAAACCCTTGACACGGCTGGGGTGAATGAATAGATCACTGGCACTCGAAGGGGGTGAGTGCTAGCAGGGACTCTAACCTTTCGATTTCGCAGACATATTTCAGACAGCAGGTCTAGGGAGAGTCGCAAAATGAAATTCCGACCGTTGCACGATCGCGTGCTGCTTCGCCGCGTCGAGCTGGAAGAGAAGACCGCCGGGGGAATCATCATTCCCGACACGGCGAAGGAAAAGCCGATGGAAGGCGAGGTCGTCGCCACCGGCTCTGGCGCGCGGGGCGAGGACGGCAAGCTCGTTCCGATGGACGTCAAGGAAGGCGACCGGGTGCTCTTCGGCAAGTGGTCCGGCACCGAGGTCAAGATCGACGGCGAGGAGCTGTTGATCCTCAAGGAGTCCGACATCATGGGCGTGATCGAGGGATCCGCCGGCAAGAAGGGCAAGAAGGCCGCCTGAGGCGGGCCTTTTCGCATCAGATTAGGAGAAGCATAGATGGCTGCTAAGGAAGTCAAGTTCGGCGCCGATGCCCGCACCCGGATGCTCCGGGGCGTCGACATCCTGGCCGACTCGGTCAAGGTCACGCTCGGTCCCAAGGGCCGCAACGTGGTGCTCGACAAGTCGTTCGGCGCGCCGCGCACCACCAAGGACGGCGTGACCGTCGCCAAGGAGATCGAGCTTACCGACAAGTTCGAGAACATGGGCGCCCAGATGGTGCGCGAGGTCGCCTCCAAGACCAACGACGTGGCCGGTGACGGCACCACCACGGCGACGGTTCTGGCCCAGGCGATCGTGCGCGAGGGCTCCCGGGCCGTTGCCGCCGGCATGAACCCGATGGACCTGCGCCGCGGTGTCGACCTCGCTGTCGACGCGGTGGTCACCGAGCTCGGCAAGCGCTCGAAGAAGGTCTCCACCTCCGACGAGATCTCCCAGGTCGGCACGATCTCGGCCAATGGCGACTCCGAGATCGGCGACATGATCTCCGAGGCCATGCAGAAGGTCGGCAACGAGGGCGTGATCACCGTCGAGGAGGCCAAGTCTCTGGCCACCGAGCTCGACGTGGTCGAGGGCATGCAGTTCGACCGGGGCTACCTCTCGCCCTACTTCATCACCAACGCCGACAAGATGATCTGCGAGCTGGAGAATCCCTACATCCTCCTGCACGAGAAGAAGCTCTCGGGCCTGCAGCCCATGCTGCCGCTGCTCGAGTCCGTGGTGCAGTCGGGCCGTCCGCTGCTGATCATCGCCGAGGACGTCGAGGGCGAGGCGCTGGCCACCCTGGTGGTCAACAAGCTGCGCGGCGGCCTCAAGGTCGCGGCCGTCAAGGCGCCGGGCTTCGGCGACCGCCGCAAGGCGATGCTCGAGGACATGGCGATCCTGACCGGCGGCCAGGTCGTCTCCGAGGACCTGGGCATCAAGCTCGAGACGGTCGACACCTCGATGCTGGGCACCGCCAAGAAGATCGTGATCACCAAGGAGGAGACCACGGTCGTCGACGGCGCCGGCAAGAAGAAGGAGATCGAGGGGCGCTGCTCCCAGATCCGCCAGCAGGTCGAGGAGACCACCTCCGACTACGACCGTGAGAAGCTGCAGGAGCGGCTGGCCAAGCTGGCCGGCGGCGTCGCGGTGATCCGGGTCGGCGGTGCGACCGAGATCGAGGTGAAGGAGCGCAAGGACCGTGTCGAGGACGCGATGAACGCGACCCGCGCCGCGGTCGAGGAGGGCATCGTCGCCGGTGGCGGCTCGGCCCTGCTCTACGCCACGCGCGGCCTCGACAAGGTGAAGGCCGGCAACGAGGACCAGAAGGTCGGCATCGACATCGTGCGCCGGGCGCTTCAGGCCCCGGTCCGGCAGATCGCCGAGAACGCCGGCGTGGACGGCGCGGTCGTGGCCGGCAAGCTGCTGGAGAACGACGACATCAACCACGGCTTCGACGCTCAGCAGGGCAAGTACACCGACATGGTCAAGGCGGGCATCATCGACCCGACCAAGGTGGTGCGCACCGCGCTGCAGGACGCGGCTTCGGTCGCCGGCCTGCTGATCACCACCGAGGCCATGGTCGCCGAGCGGCCGGAGAAGAAAGAGCCCATGCCCGCCGGTGGCGGCGACATGGGTGGCATGGGCGGCATGGGCGGCATGGGCTTCTAAGCCGAACCGACCCAGTTTCCCAAGAAATCAGGGCTGCGGCGAAAGTCGCGGCCCTTTTTCTTGCCCGAGTCCTCTCAGGCGCTGCCCTGAAGCCAGATATAGGCGGTGGCGGCGAGGGCTGCGACGACCAGGATCAGGCGCCCGAGCAGCTCCTCCTCGCCCTGCTTGAGGACTTCCCGCCGGACCTCGCCGCTGTCGTCCCGCAAGAGCTGGCGCATCTGCACCTTCGCCGTCTCGAGCTCGGCGTGATGGCCGGTGTCATGCATGGCGAACCTTTCCGTGAAATCCGCGGGGCGCGTTCATCACGGCCGACAGTAGTCTAGAATGGTAAATGCAGAACGCGGGAATGTTTGCATTCCCGCATCCGGCGGAGATTCAGACCCGATCTGATGCTTCAACGCCTTCGGCGGAGCCGAGGCACCAAACCTAAAGGGTCATGTGGCGGGCACGGGCGCCGTGTTCGATGGCGGCCGCCTTGAGGCGGGTCACCTCGAGGCCGTAGCGCAGCATCTCCAGCAGGCGCAGCTCCTCCTGGGTCGCGCGGCCGTCGGCGGCGGCGACGTCGCAGGCCAGGGCGTAGGCGGTGTCCCGCAGCTTGTCGGGCAGACCGTCGCGGATCATGCCGATGGCCTTGTCCAGGCCGTTCTCGTCGCCCAGCAGCTTGGCGCACTCCTGGGCCGAGGCGGGCAGCTTGCTCTCGTCGTAGTCCCGGAAGATCGGCAGCTGCTTGACCAGGTCGCCCATGGTCTTGAGCTCGATATCGGTCATGTCGCGGTCCGAGGCCGAGACCAGGACCATGGTGTAGATCAGGGCCGTATGGTGATCGATCATTGCGGTGCTGACGCCCCTTGCTAGCCGAAAACAGCGCCGCGCTGGGCGGCGGCGCAGACTTAGCGACGGCCCGCCGGGCCGTCAAGGCCGCCGAGTCGGCGACTTCTGTCCGGCCTCTCGGGAGGTTGGATCCGCCTGATCCGCGCCGGGTGCGAGAAAGCGCGCCGTCTCGGCCACGGCCTCGGCCAGGCCCAGGCGTTGGACCGCGACGTCGGGCGGAAAGGCGCTCTGGAGCCGCGACGGCAGCTTGCGGTCGAGCAGGACGAAGACGCCGCGGTCGTCTTGCCGGCGCAGCAGGCGGCCGTAGGCCTGGGTCAGCTTGAGGCGGGTCAGCGTGTCGTCGTAGCGCCGTCCGCCGAAGGCCTCGCGCCGCGCCCGGTGCAGGATCGTCGGGCGCGGCCAGGGCACCCGATCGAACACGATGAGCCGCAGCGAGCGGCCGGGCACGTCGACGCCGTCGCGCACCGCGTCGGTGCCGAGCAGGCAGGAGTCCTCCTCGGTTCGAAAGATCTCGACCAGGCTCGAGACGTCGAGCCGGTCGACGTGCTGGGCGTAGAGCGCCAGGCCCGCGTCTTCCAGGGGCCGGGCGATCCGGGCGTGCACCCGGCGCAGGCGCGAGATCGCCGTGAACAGGCCGAGCGCGCCGCCGCCGGCGGCGAGGAACAGGGCCCGGTAGGCCGAGGCGACCCGCTCGGCGTCGTCCCGGCCCAGGTCCTCGATCACGAAGACCCGGGTCCGCCCGGCATAGTCGAAGGGCGAGGGCACGTCGGCACGCACCGTCTTGCCGTCGAGATGGACCGCGCCGCTGCGGCGCTCGGCGGCGGGCCAGTCCTGTTCCGGATCGCCCGTCCGGTCGGTCAGGGTCGCCGAGGTCACGAGCGCCCCCTGCGCCGGCTTCAGGACCGCCTCGGCGAAGGGCCGGGTCGGATCGACCCAGTGCCGGTAGAAGCCCAGGTCCACCACCCTGCCCTCGATGCGCTCGACCGCCAGCCAGTCGACCACCTCGGGCGGCCGCTCGTCGGCGAGATCGTCGAGCATGGCCTTCCAGGCCGCGGCCTGGCCGAGACGCCGCCGTTCCAGGCCGCGCGCCGTCGCCTCCAGGCGGCGGCGCAGGTCGCTGTCGAGGTGTTCCGCGTCCTCTTCCAGGCGGGCCGCCAGGCGCTGCTCGAGCAGCTGCATGGGCGCGACCAGGGCGGCCAGCGCCCGGGCCAGGCCTTCGGCCGCCTCGAGCAGCCCGGGCAGCGCCGGGCGGACCTCGGCCTCGAGGCCGTAGGGCCCCTCGGGGTCGTCGGTCCGGGCGTAGACCTGGGCGCGCACCTGCATCAGGAAGGCCTCGGCCGTGCCGCGCGGCGCGCCCTCGGCCAGGCGCTGCAGCCAGCCCTCGCCCGGCAGGCGCTCGGCCGCGCGCAGCAGCTCGTCCAGGGCCTCGTTGCCCTCGCTGTCGGCCACCAGGAGGTCTTCGATCCGGCGCCGCAGGCCGCGCAGGCGGCTGCCGCCGCCGCTTCCCCCGCGGCTACCCGATTCGGCGCCGATCAGCCAGCGCCTGAGGTCCTGGGCCTCGCGCCCGCTGAGGTGAGCCGAGAAGGCCGAGTCCGCCGCGTCGAACAGGTGGTGGCCCTCATCGAACACCACGTGGCCGGGCCGGGCGCCGTCATCGCCGCCGAGGGCGGCGTGGATCATGACCAGCGCGTGGTTGGCGATCACGAAACGGGCCCGCCGGGCGCGGCGGACGCCGCGCTCGATGAAGCACTTGCCGTAGTGCGGGCAGGCCGAGTAGACGCACTCGCCGCGCCGGTCGGCCAGGCCCAGGGTCGGTGCCCGGCCCAGCAGGTGCGGCAGCCAGCCCGGAAAGTCGCCGCCGACCATGTCGCCGTCCCGGCTCCGGGCGGCCCAGCGGGCCATGAGGCCGAGCGCCGTCGTCCCCTGGGGACGGGCCGGCAGGGCGCGCACCGCCTCGTCGAGGTTGAGCAGGCAGAGATAGTTCTCCCGGCCCTTTCGCACCACGACCCGCGCCGCCTTGGCCGAGGGCTCGGGATAGAAGCGGTCCAGCTCCCGGTCGATCTGATGCTGCAGGTTGCGGGTGAAGGTCGAGATCCAGACCGGGCCCCGGTTGCGCTCGGCCCAGACGTCGGCGGGGGCCAGGTAGCCCAGGGTCTTGCCGACGCCGGTGCCGGCCTGGGCCAGCACCAGGTTGGGGCGGTCCTTCTCGTCGCGCGGCGCGAAGGCGAGAGAGGCCGCCGAGGCGTAGTCGGCCTGTTCGGGGCGGGCCTCCGCGTCCTCGCCGACGACCTCGGCCAGGCGCCGCCGCGCTTCGCCCGCCTCGATCGGCTGGCTTCCAGGCGGCGGTTCGGGGCCCTCGTCGCTCCAGTCGGGCAGCCCTTCCCAGACCCGCAGGGCGGCGGCGCCCTCCACCCGGCCCGCCGGCGCACCCAGGACCGACAGCAGCGCCGGCCCCCAGGGCCAGCCGGCGCGGGCCATGGCCCAGGCCGTGGCGGCCGCCGCCCGGTCGCCCTCGCCGCGGGCGGCGCACTCCGCCAACAGCGCCCGGGCGGCCTCGACCAACGCGCCCGGCATCTCCTCGAGGCGCGCGGGCGGCTCGAGGCCGAGCGCCGCGGCCAGGCCGCGCGGCGTCGGCGTGACGAAGCGGGCCGGGCGGACGAAGGCGAAGAGCTCCAGCAGGTCCAGTGCGGGGAAAGGCTCCGCGTCGAGCCGCTGCGCCGTGGTCACCAGGTCGCAGACGACCGGCGGCGTCTCGCGGACCCGCGACCGGGCCTCGGCCGGGGTTACGAGCCTCGTCCCGCTTCCGGCGTGGTACCAGGCCGCCTGGTGCCGCCCGGCGACCAGGGCGGGCGCCGATATCTGCGTTACGGTCGGCGAAGGCACGCCGGCGTTTCTCCTCATCCCTTCACCGCCCGATTTGGCGTCAGGCCGCCCGTCTTGTACAGGGTGGTCTTGGATCGGAGGGTTCGATCAAATTTTACGTGCGATTTTTCAGTGAAATTCTTCAGGTAAAATCCCTCCGGGGTTTCCATAAGCCCTTCAACACGGCCCGCTCGCCGAGGCCAAAGCTGATAGGATGAAAAATGCATGGAATTTTGCCGAAAATATTGTGGCAAAAATTGCTTGCAAAAGTGCATTCAAATGCGTAGGTTTCCCTCGACCCGACGCTCACAATCCAGGACCTCGGCGAATCGTGGATCTCAAGTACAACTCTGCCCAGCACCACGAGTACCTGAACATGATCGATCGCATCGGCGGACTCTGGTTGAAGGTCTTCGATGGCAACGAGGTGTTCTACTCGGCCCAGTACTGGGATCTGCTGACCAAGGTCTGGCGCTCGCCGCGCCCGGTCACCAAGACCGAGGCGCTGAAGTTCATGACCGGCGTGAAGAGCGCGCACACGGCCGGCAAGTACCTCGAGACGGCGGTCGCGGCGGGCCTGCTTGTCGAGGAGGAGAACCCGGAGGACAAGCGCTCCAGGTTCATCTCCCTCTCGCCGTCGATGCAGGAACGGCTCGACATCTTCTTCGACCGCGCGGTCTCGGAGCTGCGCAAGTCGAACCGCGCCATGGACATCGCCGGCCCCTCGCCGATCGACCCCTAGAAGCACCCGGCGGCCGGGAAAGGCCGCCGGCGAACACGGATGCAACCGCTAAGGAGACGCAAGGTGCAACAGGTAGCCGTACTGGATTTCGAAGATCCGGCGCTCTGGCGCGATGAACGCTTGCCGTCATCCGGCGCGCGCCCTGCGACCCGGCGGAAGGCCGAGGCGCCGGCCCGGCCCCTGGACGAGGGCGAGGCCCTGATCCAGCGCCTGGTCGACGGCGAGCGCGGCGCATGGAACCGCTTCGTAGCGCTCTACGCGCGGGTGGTCTACGCCGCGGTTCACCGCCGGTTGGTGACCGCCGGCCGGCTCGACGAGGTCGAGGACGTGGCTCAGGATGTCTTCCTGAAGATCTGCCGCGAAGACTTCAAGCTGCTGCGCAACTACGACCGCAATCGCGCTAAGCTGACCACCTGGCTCACGGTCATCGCGACGACCACCTCGATCGACCACCTGAGGCGGCGCAGCCTCGCGACCACCCCGATCGACAAGGTCCCCGAGGCCGCGCTGTCGGTCGAGCCCCGGATCGCCGAGACCGTCGAGATCCCGGCGGACCTGCTTTCCGCTCGCCAGGCCCTGATCATCGAGCTGCTCTACCGGCGCGAGATGGAGGTCATCGAGATCGCCCGGCTGCTCGGCATCGAGCCGCAGACCGTGCGCAGCACCCACCATAAGGCGATGGAGAAGCTGCGGGCCCACTTCAAGGAAGAGTGTCCCTAGAGCGGCGCCCGGGACGGAGCGGCACCAGGGATACGGGCCGCCCTATTTCCGCCCCATTTTGGGGATGCCAAGGGTAGCGCTTGCGTATATCCTTTTACCCGCAGTGCCTTGACAGCCATTTCCAGCAGCGCGGTCATCGGAGCCCGTTCCCGGGCGGTTGCCGTGACGGCCGGTTCCCTTCCCGGTGCTGCTGAAGGAGCGCGATGGAAAAGACGCCCGACGAGCTGACGATCGCCGCCTACCTCGAAGGCCGACTGGACGACGAGGAACGCGCGGCGGTGGAACGCTGGATGGCCGACACGCCCGAGGCGGTCGAGCTCGTCGCGGCCTGCCGGGACGCCCTGGACGGCCCGACCTTCGCGGTGCCCCAATCCTTCGTGGCGAAGGTCTCCAGCTTGACCGAAGCGCCGGAGGCTTCGGGCGGCGCGGCGCAAGCGGCGTTCTGGCGCGACGCTTATTGGCCCAGCGCCGCCGCCCTGGTGCTGCTTTCCTGCCTGCTCGGCGTGGAGCTGGCGCGCACGGCCGCGACCGAGGCCTTCGCCTCGGACCTGCCGCCCGTGGCGGAGGCGGTAATCGAATTCGATATGGCCGGTGGACCGCTCCTCTAACGCCATGGCTCAGCTCAGGTCGGGCGGCCGCCTCGTCTGGGCGCTTCTCGCGGCTTCCTTCGCGCTCAACATCTGCTTCATTCTCGGGGTCCTGTACTACCGCTCCCTGACGACGGACCCGGCGGCCATGGCCGAGCGGCGCGCGCAGGCCGTCGCCGAGATCCTGGCGCTCGACGACAGCCAGCTCGCCGCGCTGCGCGCTCTGCAGCGGCAGGTGGCGAGCGAACGTCGGGCCATGCAGAGCGGCATGGAGCCGATCCGGGACGACTTCCTCGACGCCCTGGCCCAGCCCGACCTGGACGAGGCGGCGTTGGCCGGCCTATTGGAGCAGCGCGGCGAACTGCGCCGGCCCCACCTCCTGGCGATCGCGCGCGGCCTGCACGACTTCCTCCAGGAGCTCACCCCGGAACAGCGGAGGCGCCTGCTCGGCATGGCCGAGGAACGTGGATTCCTGCGCAATTTCCTGGGCGGCCCCGAACGCTGACACCTCCCGGCTTTGTCCGGGCGAAAGCCCTCGCGCGATTTGATTTTCCCGGGAACTGGATTAGGGTCTCGCGGTCTTTCACTCTGGCATGACGAAGCCCATGGATATCTCGAGCGCCGAACAACTGGCCCAGGAGGCGAAGGCCTGGCCATTCCAGGAGGCCCGCAAGGTCGTTCAGCGCCACGGCGGCGCGGCGCCCGACAAGGGCTACGCCCTTTTCGAGACCGGCTACGGCCCCTCCGGCCTGCCCCACATCGGCACCTTCGGCGAGGTCGTGCGCACCACCATGGTCCGCCAGGCCTTCGCCCTCCTGTCGGACGTGCCGAGCCGCCTGTTCTGCTTTTCGGACGACATGGACGGCCTGCGCAAGGTGCCGGACAACATCCCGAACAAGGAGATGGTGGCCGAGCATCTCGGCAAGCCGCTGACCGCGATACCGGACCCCTTCTCGAACGAGTACCCCTCGTTCGGCCACCACAACAACGCGCGCCTGCGCGCCTTCCTCGACGCCTTCGGCTTCGACTACGAGTTCCAGTCTTCGACCGAGCTCTACAAGGCCGGCCGCTTCGATCAGGCCCTGCTGGACGTGCTGCGCCACTACGACGACATCATGGCGATCATCCTGCCCACCCTGGGCCCCGACCGGCGCGCGACCTACAGCCCCTTCCTGCCGATCAGCCCCAAGACCGGACGGGTGCTCCAGGTGCCGATCCTGGCGCGGGACGTGGACGCGGGCACCCTGGTGTTCGAGGACGAGGACGGCAGCAAGACCGAGCTGCCGGTCACCGGCGGCCACTGCAAGCTGCAATGGAAGGTCGACTGGGCAATGCGCTGGTACGCGCTCGGGGTCGACTACGAGATGTCGGGCAAGGACCTGATCGACTCGGTCACCATCGGCGGCCGGATCATGCGCGTGCTGGGGGCGCGGCCGCCGGAAGGCTTCAACTACGAGCTCTTCCTCGACGAGCAGGGACAGAAGATCTCGAAGTCGAAGGGCAACGGCCTGACCGCCGAGGAGTGGCTGACCTACGCACCGCCGGAGACTCTCGCGCTGTTCATGTACCAGAAGCCGAAGGCGGCCAAGCGGCTCTACTTCGACGTCATTCCGCGCACGGTCGACGACTACCTCAGCTTCCTCGAGCGCTACGAGAAGGAAGACGAGGCCAAGCGCCTGGAGAACCCGGTCTGGCACATCCATAACGGCGCGCCGCCGCGCGAGGAAGCGCCGATCAGCTACGCCATGCTGCTCAACCTCGCGAGCGCCTGCAACGCCGAGGACGAAGACGTGCTCTGGGGCTTCATCGCGCAGTACGCGCCCGAGGCCGAGCGGAGCGAATCGCCGATCCTGGCGAGCCTTGTCCGGACCGCGCTCAACTACTACCGGGACTTCGTCAAGCCGGCCAAGCGCTACCGCCCGGCCAGCGAGATGGAGCGCGCCGCGCTGGAGGACCTCTTGTCCGAGCTCGCCGCGCTGCCGCCCGAGGCGCCAGCCGAGGACCTGCAGAACCGGGTCTACGAGGTCGGCAAGCGCCACCCCTTCCCGGACCTCAAGGCCTGGTTCAGGGCGCTCTACGAAGTGCTGTTCGGCGAGGAGCGCGGCCCGCGCATGGGGTCCTTCATCGCGCTCTACGGCCGCGAGAACTTCAACGCCCTGGTGCGCCGGGCGCTCGCCGGCGAAGATCTGAGCCGGGCTTAGGCTTGTAGGACCAAAAAAAAGACGCTCACCCTCCACAGCTCCGCTGCGGATCCCCCTCTCCCTCAAAGGGAGAGGGTCAAGGTGAGGGTCGGTGGCTTTTTTTTTCGGTTTCTGCGAACCCCGCTCACCCGTGGGCGTAGTCCCAGTAGAGCTCGCGGGCTTTCTGGAAGATCGGCCCGGGCTGCAGCGCGCGGCCCTCGATCTTCGTAATCGGGACGACCTTGGCCAGGTTGCCGGTCGAGAAGAGCTCGTCGGCGTCGAGGAACTCCTCGAAGGTGATCGCCCGCTCGTGGACCGTGATCCCCGCGTCGCGCAGCAGCTGGATCACCCGCTGGCGCGTGATGCCGTTGAGGAAGGTGCCGTTGGGGATCGGTGTGTGGGCCGCGCCGTCCTTGGCCATCCAGATGTTGGCGGTCGCCAGCTCGGCCACGTTGCCGATCGCGTCCAGCACCACGGCGTTGTCGAAGCCCTTCTCCTTGGCCTCGACCAGGGCGCGCGCCGAGTTGGGATAGAGGCAGGCGGCCTTGGCCAGGGTCGGCGCCATGCTGGGCAGCGGCCGGCGGAAGCTGGAGAGGCAGACCGAGAAGCCGCTCGGTTCCGGCATGGCCGCCTCGAACAGCGTGCAGCAGAAGCGGGTGCTGTCGGGATCGGGATTGACGAAGCCGGTCTCGGCCCAGAGCATCGGCCGGATGTAGAGCGCGGCGTTCTTGTCGAAGCGCTGGCGGCCCTCCTGGGCGATCTCCAGGACCTCGCCCGCGGAGACCGGCGACAAGAGTCCGAAGGTCTTCGCCGAATCGACCACCCTTTCGCAGTGCAGGTCGAGGTCCGGGGCGACGCCATCGAAGGCGCGCGCGCCGTCGAACACGACCGAGGCCATCCAGGTGGCGTGGGTCAGGGGCCCGAGCAGCGGCGGGTTGCCTTCCACCCAGCGCCCTTCAATGTAGTGAATCGCGTTCTGCAAGCTCATGGCGCCCATTCTCACCCGGGCTCGTGGAGAAGGGGTTAGCATAGACGCGCCCGGCGCGGCGGAACAAGCCTTCGACGATGCGGCGGTTTCGCTTTCCTGCGCCCGCCAACGAGCGCTACTGGCTGGCCCAGACGATCCTGGCCATCCAGTCTATGTCGCCGGGCCGGTAGGCCTCTTCGGCCCGGTCGCGACCGAGCGAGACCAGCACGATCTCCTCCGCACTCTCCTGCAGCAGTTCCCTCACCAGGACCGCGCCCGTCCTGGTACCGACCAGCAAGCGGTCGCCGCGGCCGGCGCCCACGGCCGGCGAGACCACGATGGTGTCGCCCTTGCGGTAGACGGGCTCCAGGTCCGATCCGGTTATCTCCAGCGCGAAGGCCTTGGGGTCGCGGACCCGCGGGAAGTCGAACCGGTTCCAGCCGCTGCCCGCCGGTTGTCCGGCCCGGTCGAAGTGCCCGGACCGGGCCGCCGCGCCGAGGTCGAGCAGCGGGATCCGCTGGGTCAGGGCGGTCTCGTCGCCGTCGCCGACCAGCGCGAGGAACTCGGCCAGGGACGCACCGGTCGCGTCGAGTATCTTGGCGAGCGACTCCGTGCTGGGCCAGCGGCGCTTGCCCTGCTTGGTGATCCTCTTGCTCTTGTTGAAGGTCGTCGGATCGAGTCCGGCCTTGCGGGCGAGGCCGGACGCCGACAGACCATACTTCGCTGCAAGGCTGTCAACGGCCCGCCAGATGTCGGCATGCCTCAACATGGAACAGGCTTCCCCTCGACACGCTGCGTGCCTGATGCGCACAGGACCCCTTGGCGGCGGCGTTTCCTGCGGCGTTCGTAAAGTATCACCCAGACACACGCATGACGAGCCTAGCTGGTTATTTCCACTCCTTTTTCTCTCTTTTTGTCGAATAAATACCAGTATGGGCTAGATGCAGAACTGGTCATTCAATCACTGATAATCATGGCCGCCAGATCTTGGCCCGAATGTCCCGGATTTCCGGTGCGGCCGAATCGCCGATTCGCGCCGCGCTTGCCTGCCGGGTCGCGCGGCTAGCATCATGGCCGCATGTTGTCCGCCTACCGTTTCTTGGCTCCCGTGCTGCGCAGGGTGGAGCCGGAGCGCGCCCACGGGATCGCCCTCATGGCGCTGCGCGCCGGTCTGATGCCCAAGGTCCGGCGCGCCGAGGATCCGGTGCTGGCGACCCGGGTCTGGCACTGCGACTTCCCGAACCCGATCGGCCTGGCGGCCGGGTTCGACAAGGACGCGGAGGCCGTGGCCCCGCTCCTGGATCTGGGCTTCGGCTTCGTCGAGGTCGGCAGCGTCACGCCGCGGCCCCAGCCGGGCAACCCGCGTCCGCGCGTGTTCCGCCTGTCCGAGGATTCGGCCGTGATCAACCGCCTGGGCTTCAACAGCCGGGGCCTCGCCTTCGCAGCCGGCCGGCTGGCGCGCTTCCGCGGCCTCGGGCCGGCGCGCGGCGTCGTCGGCGTCAACCTCGGCAAGAACCGGGAAAGCGCGGATCCCGCGGCGGACTATGCCGAAGGCGCCGCCGCGCTCGCGCGCTACGCCGACTACCTGGTCGTCAACGTCTCCTCGCCCAATACGCCGGGACTGCGCGCCCTGCAGCAGCGCGACGAGCTGAGCGATGTCCTGGCGGCGGTGCGCGCCGCGCTCGACACCGCGCCCCCGATCGTCATCAAGGTGGCGCCCGACCTCGACGAGGCGCAGCAGGAGGAGATCGCCGAGCTGGCTCTCGCGCAATCGGTCTCGGGGCTGATCGTGTCCAACACCACCCTGTCCCGGCCCGAGGCGTTGCGCTCGCCGCACCGGGCGGAGGCGGGCGGCCTCTCGGGCCGTCCGCTGTTCGAGCTTTCCACCGCGGTGCTCGCACGGCTCTCCCAGCTGACGGAGGGGAAGATTCCGATGATCGGCACCGGCGGGGTGGCGAGCGGCGCCGAGGCCTACGCCAAGATCCGCTCGGGGGCGTCCCTGGTGCAGCTCTACACCGGCCTGGTCTACGGGGGTCCCGGCCTGGTCGAATCGATCAAGCGCGAGTTGGCCGGCCTCCTGCGGCGCGACGGCTTCGGCTCCGTCGCCGAGGCCGTCGGCGCCGACCTCCGCTAAGGCAGGCGCTAAGGGACTGTTAACCATCTTTCAAGACTGCGGGGCGCACAGTACATCGGCACTAGTTCATACGACTTAGCTTCGGCCTCCCCCGCGCCTCCGGTCCATGAATACGCTTCGTCACGGTATCGTCGTCCTCTTCTACGCCCTGCCCGCGCTCGCCTTGGGCATCTGGCTGCCGCAATGGCTGAGCGTGATCGACCGGGAACTGGCGATCGGCATCGGTGTTGGCGTGCTGCTGCTCGGCGGGTTGCTGCACGAGACCCGGGCCCGGCTGGTCGGCGAGGAAAGGCTGGGCGCCCACCTGCTGGAGGCGCGCCAGACGATCGAGGACCTGCGGGACGACCTGCTGTGGACCCGGCGCGAGCTGGCGGTGTTGACCGAGGCCCTCGAGGCGATCGGGCGCGAGGGCCTGGCCCAACGGCCGCGCCGCGGCCGCGCCGCGCCCCAGGAAGTCATGGCCGACGCCCTCGACGCGGTCGCCCGCTGGGACCAGAGCGGGCGCGCCGTCGAGGAGGTCATGGCCGAGGTGAAGGCGCTGAAGTCCCTGGTCGCCCAGGTCACGCGGCCGGGCAGCGCTCCCGACAAGCTTGCCGCGGAGCCCCCGCCGCGTACCGGCGCCAAGTGGGGCGGCAAGCGGGGCGGCAAGCAGGCCGCCGGCGCGTCGGCCGATCCCCTGATCCTGGCGCCCCTGCCCGAGGCGCTCGACGAGGACGCGGTGCTCGACGCGGTGCGCGCCGCCCTGCGTGACGACCGGGTCGGGCTCGTGCTCCAGCCGGTGGTCAGCCTGCCGGCGCGCAAGCACCATTTCTACGAAGCCTTCTCGCGCCTGCGCACGGCCGAAGGCCGAGTGCTGCTTCCCGAGCAGTTCCTGCCCGTGGCGGCGCGTAAGGGACAGATCACGGCGATCGACAACATGATCCTGCTGCGCTGCATCCAGCTGGTGCGCAGGGTGCAGAAAAAGGGCGAGGACCTCGGCTTCTTCTGCAACGTCGCGCCCCACACGCTGCGCGACCACGCGTTCGTCGCCGACCTCCTCGCCTTCCTCGAGCAGAACCCGGACCTGGCCCACGGCATGATCTTCGAGTTCGCTTACGACGTCTTCGTCAACCAGAGCGAGGAGGACCGCCGGCTGGTCCAGCAGCTCCACGCGATCGGTTGCCGGCTCTCGGTCGATCAGGTGCCCGACCTGGACGTCGACGTCAGCGGTCTCGGGCGACAGGGGGTGCGATTCCTCAAGGCCGAGGCGCGCGTCGTCATGGACGCGGCCGCCGAGAGCTTCGACGCCCCGGGGCGCTTCAAGACCGCGCTGGCGCGGGCCGGGCTGGCGCTGATCGTCGACAAGATCGAGACCGAGGCGCAGCTGCTGGAGCTGCTCGACCACGAGATCGACTACGGCCAGGGCTTCCTCTTCGGCGAACCGCGCCCGGCCAAGCTCGCTGCGTGAGGCGAATCCGTCCGGCGCTTTCCATGCCGGCGGCCCTGTGGCAGAACAGCCCCTCCCGCAGTCAGAGACCTCGCCGCGCCCGCCATGAACGCCATCGTCCTGCGCCCCGGAATGTCGGAAGTCGTCGATCACTACGACGGCTTCATCATCGATCTTTGGGGGGTCATCCACGACGGCCTGCACGCCTATCCAGAGGCGCTCGACTGCCTCGCGCGGCTCAGGGCCGCGGGCAAGAAGGTCGTCATCCTGTCCAACGCGCCACGGCGCGCCGAGGCCATCATCGCGCGCAACCGCGAGCTCGGCATCGAGGCCGAGCACTTCGACCACGTCCTCTCCTCGGGCGAGGCCACGTGGCTGGCGCTCAAGGAGCGGAGCGATCCCTGGTTCCAGGCCCTCGGCCGGTGCTGCTTTCAGCTCGGCCCGGAGCGCGACTGGGGCCTGCGCGACGGGCTGGAGCTGGACTTCACCGAGGACTTCG
This sequence comes from Kiloniellales bacterium, assembly GCA_030064845.1. Taxonomy (NCBI): domain Bacteria; kingdom Pseudomonadati; phylum Pseudomonadota; class Alphaproteobacteria; order Rhodospirillales; species Kiloniellales bacterium. The sequence goes on along the minus strand of JASJEC010000041.1, from coordinate 5,976 downwards.
CGGCCGCCGACTTCATGCTGCTGACCGGTCCGCCCGAGATCGAACAGACGGTCGCGGACTTCGAGGACATGCTGGGCGAGGCGCTCGCCCGCGAACTTCCCGTGGTCTGCGCCAACCCCGACCTGGAGGTCATGCGCGGCAGCGCGCGCGAGATCTGCGCCGGGGCGATCGCGGCCCGCTACGAGGAGATGGGCGGCAACCTGCGCTACCTCGGCAAGCCCCATCTGCCGGTCTACCGGCTCTGCTTCCAGCTGATGGGCCTGGAAGGCGGCGAGCGCCTGGTCGGCATCGGCGACACCCTGCGCACCGACATCGCCGGCGCCCAGGCGGCCGGTATCGACGGGATCTTCATCGCCGGCGGGATACACGCCGAGGATCTGGCCGTGGTCGACGGCCAGCCGGTCGACGAGGCGCGTCTCGGCGCGCTGTTCAGCGAGCGCAGCATCCATCCCACCGCGACCCTGCCGCGCCTGCGCTGGTGAGCGCCGGGCTGCGGCGCCGCGAGGCTCCTTTCCGGAACCATTGGTGATGAGCAGCCGGCCCTGGGGCGCGCTGCAAGCAGCGCCTATCCCAGAAATCGCCTTCAACGTGCGAAAGCCCACAGCAAGAAGAGCGGACAGATAGCAGGTTAATGCCATTGACCGGACCGGGCCCGGTGCCCCTCCGCGAGTCCCTATCGTGGCCTCTTCGATATCTCGATCAGGGCACCGGTGTTTGACCGGTCCTTGCCCCGGGCTTTCTATGGAAGAAGGGGCAAAGCCATGGGCGGAAACCGGCAGGCGAAAAACAGGTGCGAAAAATGATCAGCCTCACCTACCAGAAACGCTTCGATATCGAAGACAGGGACGCGGGTCTCATCGAGCCCTCGGGTCTGGCCCTGACCGATGACGGCCAGGGGCTCTGGACCGTCAGCGACGACACCAGGCGGGTCTTCCGGCTGGACCTCGAGGGCAAGGTGCAGCCGGATCAATCCTTCAAGCTGGCCGAAAAGGGCCTGGAAGGGATCACGGTCGACCGGAAGGGAAAGTTTCTCCTCGCCGTGCGCGAGGAGAGCAACGAGATCTTCAAGCTCAAGATCGGCAAGCGGGGCAGCGCCAAGACCTACCTGCTGAAGTACATGGCCGGCTACCGGGTGATCAAGCATCTATTTGCCATGGGCGGCGAGAACAAAGGCTTGGAAGGCATCACCTGGAACAGCCATACCGGGACCTACTTCGTCCTCAAGGAGGGCGAGCCTGGTCTGCTGGTCGAGCTGAGCAAGGACCTCAAGACAATCTTGAGCCACGTTCTCCTCGACCGCCGCAACGGCTTCGTCGATCCCGACAGGCCCGATCTCAAAGTGGACTTTTCGGGGCTTTGCCACGACCCCTTGCGCTCGCTGCTCTGGATCGTCAGCGACAAGGCGCAGCGCCTCTATTTCTACGACCTCGGCCGCAACCGTGTCGTTCACTCCGTTCCTCTCAGCTACACTGAGAATGGCAACCAGGGTCGTATCGAGAAGGCCGAAGGCCTCGCCTACGACTCCGAGACCGGCAGGGTCTACATCGTCAGCGACGAGCACGCCCGGCTCTACGTCTTTGAGGCGAGATCGTGAGGACCGCACGACTTTTTGCGAGCGCGCGAGTCGCTTTGTGCCACTCACGGGCCGAGAAATCGCTACTCTAGGCGCAGATTCGACAGCTCCGGCCGGCATGGAACACCGTCCCTTGACACCCGGCCCGCCGACGGCGGCCCGGGACCGCCCGCCCGACGAAGCCCGCCGCGAACGCTGGCGCGAGGCGCGCCTGCGCATGGAGGCCGACGCGCGGCGCGGGAAGCAGCGGGGCCGCCGCTTCCGGGGCGAGCTCCTGGGCTTCGATCAATTGGCGGCGCTCTTCGGTCTGGGCCTGCGGATGGCCGGCCTGCACCGCCGCGGTCTGCGCAACGCCCACGAGATAGGCCTGACGAGTCTGGAGCTGGCCTTTGAATCGCTGCCGCCGCGGTTCGACGGTTTCCGGATCCTGCAGTTGAGCGACCTGCACGCCGACTTCCTTCCGGGCACGGTGGAGACCGCCGGCGCGCTGGCCGCCGGCGAGGAGGTGGACCTCTGCGTGCTGACCGGCGATTTCAAGAAGCATGTCTTCGGTCCCTTCGAACAGGTTCTGCCGGCGCTCGAGGGCCTGCGCGCCCGCCTGCGGACCCGCCTCGGTGTCTACGCGGTGCTGGGAAACCACGACTGCGCCGACATGGTGGCGCCCTTCGAGGCCCTGGGCATCGAGGTGCTGCTCAACGAGACGCGCACGCTCGAGCGGGGCGGCGAGAAGATCCACATCACCGGCACGGACGACGTCCACCTCTACCGCACCGAGGCGGCCCGCGCGGCGCTTCGGGACGCGCCCGCGGGCTTCAAGATCGCCCTGATCCACTCCGCCGAGTTCGCCGACGAGGCGGCCGACGCGGGCTACCATCTCTATCTGGCGGGTCATACCCACGGCGGCCAGATCTGCCTGCCGGGCGGCCGGCCGATCGTGACCCAGATGCGGCGCCATCGCCGCTACGCCGTCGGCCTCTGGCGCCACGGCGCCATGCAGGGCTACACGACCACAGGTGTCGGCGTCTCGACGCTGCCGGTCCGCTTCAACTCGCGCGGCGAGGTCGTCCTGCTTACGCTGCGCCGGAAGAAAGGCTGAGAGGGAACCCGCGATGCTCCGCGGCATGCCCGTCCTGCAGGTCGCCGACGTCGCGCGCAGCGAGGCCTTTTACCGCGACGCGCTCGGTTTCCGGTCCCACGGGAGCTGGGGCGACCCGCCCGCCTTCGCCATCGTCCAGCGCGGCCGGGTGACCATCGCTCTCGATTGCTCACGCGGCGGCGCGCCGGTCCCGGACAACCAGTACTGGGCGGCCTACCTCTACATCGAGGACGCCGACGCGCTCGCCGAGGAGTTCCGGCGGCGGGGCGTCGCGATCCTGCGCGGGCCTAGTACCCACTTTCAGGATTGGGTGTATCGTATGACGAGCTATCAAGGCTTTCGGTTAGGAGCGTGGTCCGCCGTGATGTGGACCATCACAAGGGCCGCGCGACGCAATCCGAAAGCCTCGATAGCTCGCCCGAAGGGTAGCCGAGGCTTCCGACCGGACGTTGTCAGCGGCGCTCACCGATGCTCGGGCATCGCTTTCGCCCCCCTTCCTAGCCGGACGAAAGCCTCGGCAATCAGACGATGCACTCAATCCTGAAAGTGGGTACTAAGACCAGCCCTACGGCCTGCGCGACTTCGACGTCCGCGACCCCGACGGCCACATCCTGGCCTTCGGCCACGACCTCGAGCCGGACGGCTCGGAACCCGGCCTGATGGCGAACGGCTAGACTGCGATCATGGCGATCAGGCCCCCTCACCCTCCCACGGCTGCGCCGCGGTTCCCTCCCTCTCCCCCAAATTGGGGGAGAGGGCCGGGGTGAGGGGGCAACCGAGGCTGGCCACGGGAACTTCGGCACCGGGACACCAGAACCGAACCCGCGCGGTCATTCCGGCTTGGCGCCCGGGGCTTTCCTGACCTCCGCGCGCAGCCGCTCGAGCTGGGTGCGGAAGCCTTCCGCGTCGCCGTAGTCGACGAAGCGGCGGTAGCGCGCATGGGGCGAGCGCACGCGCAGCGCGTGGCGGATCGGGCACCAGTACTGCTCGGTGCGGCTGGCGGTTTCCCGGGTGTAGGCGATCACCCCGTTGGCATAGCCGCAGTAGAGGCAGTTCAGCTTCTGGATCCCGTTCAGATAGGCCAGGCGATGACGGTCGACGATGATGTAGTCGGCGCGTCTGACCCGTTCCATGCCCCAGGCCGAGAAGCAGATGAGCTGGAACAGGGTGACGCCGAGATCCAGGACGGCAAAGGGCAGGATCAAGCCGTAGGCGACCGGCGCAACGATCAAGGTGGCGAAGGGCGAGTGTCTGAGAAAGCTTACAAGCCCGGTCTTGATCAGCTTGTGCTGGCGGACCACGCTCTCCTCGAAGACGGCGCGCCGTTCCTCGAGGCGGTACTGGAACCGGGCGCGCTCAGCCTCGAACTTCCGCTCGATCTCGTCCTCGAGCCGAACCAGCCGGCGGACGAGTTCGTCGATCTCGGTTTCCACGGTCATGGCAGGGCGTCCTCCGCGACGGGCCGGGTCGGCATCCTCCCGCTTGCAGGCCGCAAAGGAAAGCGCGGGGAGGATCCCGGCGGGCCGCGTGCTCTCGTCGATAGCGAGCGGAATCACATGTCTTTGCCGGAGCCGCGTAGCGTTTCCATTAAGACATGATCCGCTCTAGCGGGCTGCCGAAAAAGTGCCTCACCGGCACCATCACCCTTCGACAGGCTCAGGGTGAGGGAGATATGTTTCAGGCACTTACCCTCATCCTGAGCTTGTCGAAGGATGACCGTAATCAAGGGCTCAGGGGTTCTTCAGCACCCTGCTAGCGGGTCGCGTATTGCCTGATCATGTGGCCGCCATCGATATCCAGCACGACACCCGTCGTGTAGCCGTTGGTCATTAGGAAGAGCACCGCGTCGGCGATCTCGTCGGTCGCGCCGACGCGGCCGATCGGCAGGGACTGCCCGGTCGCGCGGTACATCGCCGCGCGCGCCTCCTCGGCCATGGCCCCGTAGGCATCGGAGCGCACCATGCCGGGCGAGCAGCAGTTGACTCGGATGTCCGGCCCCAGCTCGAGCGCGAGCCCGCGCGCCAGGCTCTCCACCGCGCCGTTGACCGCACCCAGCGCCGAGCAGTTCGCCCCGGGCCGGCGGCTGAGCACGCCGGAGAAGAGCGTGATCGACCCGCCCGGCGCCAGCTTGGGCAGGACCTCGCGCGCCACCACGTAGGGGCCGAAGAACTTGGCGTCGAACATGGCGCGCAGCCGGTCGGTCCCGAGCTCGGCGAAGGGGCCGTGGGCCGCGCTCGAGGCCGTGACCACCAGATGGTCGGCCGGGGCGAGGCCCGCCGCCCAGCGCTTCACCCCGGCCTCGTCGGTCATGTCGACCGGCGCGACCGTGACGGCGCCGCCGATCTCTTCGGCCGCCGCCGCGAGCTTCCCGGCATCGCGGCTCGCGATCGTGACACGGCCGCCGAGCCGGACCGCCGCCGCCGCGACCGCCCGCCCGATCCCGCTGCCGCCGCCGACCACGACGACGTGCCGGCCGCTCAACCCTCGGGAGAGGGGCGCTCCTTCGGAATCCGCTACCATCCCTTCGTCTCCTCCGTCTGCGACGCGATCATAGGTATTATTACTAGGTGGCTTTGCCCGGACCTTCTGTATTACCAGTTGAGTGTCGTTCTTGTTTCTCGCACATCTAAAGATTGCAGGTGTCCGGGGCGGGAAAGTACCAAGCTTGGGAGCCAGAGTGATAGAAATGCCGAAGGAAATCGACCCGGAGTCCGCGGTGCCCGGCCAGGAGCCGGACAGGCAGCATACCAAGAGCGAGACAGTGGCCCGGGTCAGAACCGCGGTCAGCGATCTGGAGAGGGCGGTGATGAGACTGCAGCACCTCTCGCAGCGGCCCGGCTACGAGTTCATCGACCGGCTGCTGCCCGGCTATGTCTGGGCCGTCGAGCAGGCCCAGGAGCTGAACGAGACCCTGGCCGCCCGCGCCGCGTCCAGGCCCGAGCGGGCCGACTAGCCCTCCCCTGCCGGACCGGTCGGCCGACTGCCGCGGCCCCGCCCACGCCCCTCCCGGTCCCTCGCGTGGACTTGACGGCCCCGGGGGCGTATCCTTGCTGCTCTGCAGCAAAGGAAGCGCTGTCATGACCGACAAGCCGGAATTCGAGCCGAAGACCCTGGACGACTGGCGCGCCCTCGCCACCAAGGAATTGAAAGGCAAGGCGCCAGACGCGCTGACCTGGCAGACGCCGGAAGGCATCGCCGTCAAGCCGCTCTATACCGCCGAGGACCTGGAGGGCCTGGAGCACCTGGGCACCCTGCCCGGCTTCCCGCCCTACGTGCGCGGGCCGCGCGCCACCATGTACCCGGGCCG